>CAIYFY010000375.1 GCA_903925535.1 uncultured Bacteroidota bacterium
AACAAAAAAGACCTTGTCAATATAAACTCGGGTATCCAACCAGACCCCAGCTGGAGGCCGAAACACTGCTGGACGAATTACAGAATCAGTTCAGTTACGAGTGGATAAAGGAGTTCATTCCGGGGCAGAACTGGAATGAATTGTGGGAATCAAACTTCCAGCCGGTAATAGTGAATGACTTTTGTGCCGTAAGAGCCGACTTTCACGCACCCATACCGGAAGTGAAATGGGAGCTGGTTATCAATCCCAAAATGGCCTTTGGTACCGGTCACCACGAAACTACCTGGCAGTGTATGGCTGCCATGGAACAACTTCCCGTGGAGGGCACCCGACTGCTCGATTTCGGGTGCGGTACCGGTATTCTGGCTATTCTTGCCTCCAAACTCGGGGCATCAGAGATTGAAGCGGTTGATATTGAGGACGAGTCGTACAGAAATACACGGGAAAACAGCGAGGCCAACGGCGTCCGGAATGTGATTGCCCGTTGCGGCACGCTCGATGCCGTTCAGGGCCGAGAATTCGACGGCGTGCTGGCCAATATCAATCGGCACGTGATACTGGATGCACTTCCCCGACTGGCAGAAATGACCAGACCCGGTGGCTGGCTGCTGGTTTCGGGTATTTTACTGTCAGACGAGCAGGTAGTTACCGCTGCTGCACAGGCGGCAGGGTATAAACTGTCGTGGTTTGGCAGCAGAGGCAACTGGCTTTGCGGGCTGTTTTTGAGAGGGTAGGAGAGCGGGCTCGCCTGAAACTTGCATTACTTACTCGGAAAATCGCACTATTTTCTCTGAAATTACCCCGCGGCTTGTCCGGATTTCAACAAATAATACTGAGCATCCCGTATCGGGAAGTTCAACCAACCGTGAATAAGGAGCGAGTTCCTCCTCCCGAATCAGTCTCCCCCGGGCGTCACGCAAGCGCAGCACAATTGTTTCATGATCTGATAAGGGATCACTGATACGAAACTCGTCACGAGCGGGATTCGGATAAATCTCCATACCTGTGTATGCAGGCTGTGCAGCGGTTGCAACCGGAAAGTCAACAATGGTTTCGGCGTAGGGAGTAATCACCGGGGTATTGTAGTCAAAATAGATACCAGCTCTGTTTCTTATGACCCCGGGGGCGCTCAGTGGCTCTTGCGTCAGTACAGAAAAAGTGATATAGCCCTGACTCAGCAACTCGGACTCCGATTGCGGAGGCAGTTCGAGATTCGGGAATCTCACCTTCAGTATTTTATCATCAACCAGTCTTGCTTCACACGGGTGGCTCGAGCTGATCAGCGATACAGTTGAGCAGTCCAGAACCAGGTTGTCGAGGGTATCCAGCAGAGTAACGAAGGCGGTTGGATAAGTTCCGGTATTTTGAAAACGAATGGTATAGTCCAGTCGTTCGCGGTCGGGGTTACCTTCCAGATATATTCTCCGCCTGTTAACCAGCTTGTCATTGGGATCAAAGGAGCCCACAACCTCATAGTTTGTAACAGATTGATTATCAATTAAATTTGCGTCATCTTCATCTGAATTAACTTCCGCTGTTACTGTCAGTATTTTTCCCAGGGGCGTATTTTGATCCGTTTTGACCTGTAATTGAATTTGATCTGATGCAAACAGTCCGAGGTCTACCGGGTTCCAGATAACGAGCGTATCACCGACAACAGATGCGGGTGCTGGTACAGATGAAACAAAGGTCAGGTGTGGTGCTGGAAGTGTAACAGTCAGTCGCACATTGGCAGCAGGAAGGAGGCTGTTGCTGATTTGAATATTCAGCGGTGTTTCGAAGCCGGGCCGGAAAACACTGTTTGCGGCACATGAAACCGACAAATCGTGCTGATTACCCGGAACCTGCAGGGCAAAATCTGATTGTACATCCGAATTGCTGGTCACCGCGAATGCCGGCTGCGTCTGCAGATAGGCGTTTGGCAGAATTACCCTGTGTGTATCAATCGGGAGATCAGTTGCACTTGTAAACGAGCCATCAGGCCGCGTGAAAAAAATTGAATTGCTTTCCGATGCAGATACCCCGATGCCTGGTACGGGTGGTTCGCCGGCATCCCTGATTCCGTTGGTGTTTACATCGAGGAATACCGTGCCTTTTAACTGATAAACAGGCTGGATTGATCGTTTGTACAGGCCTGAATTGGGACCCGTTGCCAGTAAACTACCCTGAAATACAACCAGCGAGTTCGGTTGTTCCTGGAGTCCGGTATTATAGGGCGACCAGGTATCCGAGGCCAGATCATACACATATATTCCGTCGAGATAGGTCAGGGCATACAGGTGCCCGTCCAGATATCTGATACTGTGAAAGATATCCTTGTTGGCAATTGGTGTCATATCAACCGACTGGAAGGTCTGGCCGTAATCGGATGAAAAGTAGAGGGTTTCCCAGAAATTCGGATTGTTGGCATCATGGATCATCAGGATAACCGTCTCGCCGTGGGCTGATATTTTCGGATTGGAACCGGGGTAGAGAACCAGTCCCGGAATATTCAACAACTCAGGGGCACCACTGGCTCCGATCCGGTACAGTTTGCCATCCTCATTCCACAGATAGTACATATACTCCGGAGCAACCGTCAGCTGCAGATTGAAAATTTTGAACGACTGCCAGACAGACCCCTGAAGTGGCCGAAACCGTACATCATCGTAAGACCTGGCTATCAGGTGCGTGTTGGTGCGGTAAACCTCGTCAATCACCCTGCCATTATCAAAAACCATTTCGATCGTGCGGTTCTGGCTGGGTACATGGTATTTGGCAGTGTAATTCTCTGTGCTCAGGGCTGCGGAGTAAACGGTATCCTGGTACCAGGTGTAGGCCGACTGGGTGAAGTAGGCCGTTTTATCAACCGGAGCCAGAGCTACCGGCGTGCCGGGAACTGCATTGGCACGATATGCCGTATTGGCGGCACCCGACGATGAAAGAACGAGCAGATCAGATGATCCGGCGGCAATCATTTCCTTCAGGGCGATGGCACCGCCGGGATTTGTCAGGTTTGTCCGAACGCCGTTACACACCCTGTATATGGTATCCTGATAAAGTCCAGTGTAGCAGTTGTCGGTAATGCCCCCGAAGCGCACCGTCTGATCGTTGGCATTGTAGGGAGCTCCCTGAGTCGTAAAAAGGGTGAAATTTCCTGTGTTGAAATCAAATTTGTAAACAGGGCAGTAGCCTGCCAGTGCGGGCTGCACATACAGTTCATTGCCATATTTGTACAGAAGCATCAGACTTCCCGGTGTGAGGAAGGGTACTTTCTTTTTCTGCCAGGTAACACCATTATTCGTACTGTACATCAGTGAATCAACTACCGCGGGAGATGATGATGTACCACTTAACAGCTGCGCAGCCATCCAGCCATCGCCTTTTTGCAGTCCCCGTGCGAGGAATGAAGAGATCAGTTGATAGGTATTGCCAAAATCGGTTGACCGGTAGAGCCGCCTGTCGCTGACATAGTTGACATAGAGCGTATCATGATGCCATGTCAGGCGTGAAATATTTGAGGTAACCCCGGGTGCATCGGGCAGCCATTGCCAGGAAGCTCCGTTGTCGTCGCTGTACTGGGAAGACACGGAGTTGCCTGACAGGAACAGGACAAACCACCGGTTTCCGAGCCTGAAAAATGAGTGGCTGGTCGGCATCTCAGGGGTAGGGACCCACTGATTACCTGTCTTGTCTGCATTAAAATAACCCTTCCCCGGAAAATTGGTTGGCGACTCCGTGCCGTACAGAAACAGACCTTCACTGGTTTCAGTAATGGTGGCAGACTTGAATCCGGGAGCAAAACCGCCTGCTTTTTTCCAGGTGTCACCCTTGTCGGATGATACATACAACCCGTCAGAGGTACAGGCAAAGAACCGGTTATTTGTCTGTAAAAAGCCGGTTGTACCCCGCAGATATTCCTGGGTTATATCGAATCCGGGCCAGGGCATCCGCTGCCACTGGGCAGAAAGAGGCATGAAAAACCCCGTAAAAAGCAGGAGGCAAATACAGAGGATGTATTTTGTTGAATAATCTGACATGGCAAGTGATACTGAATCAAGTTCCGGGCAAGATATGACAATGCATGAAGTGTACAGTCATTTTCCCGAATTACCTCTTACCTTTACCCGGCACAATCATCTGTCCAACGTGAAATATTTCCAATCCGTCTCCCTGCTTCTGTTGCTGCTCGCTACACTCGGCTGCAGAAGAGAAGAAAACAATGTAAAAGGCCAGTTTTATGCCGTTTCTGTTCGCTCCGGCGACAAATTCCTGTACCTGACCGACCCCGCTCTGAACAAAGACATTGACCCGGCACAGCCACTGCGAATTGAATTCAATCTGCCGCCTGACCCGGCCACGCTCAGCGGATCTGTCCGCTTGCTGAAAGATCAGGCGGAAACCCCCGTGTCTGTTTCCATGGAACAGGACAAGGTGGCCGTAATTATTCCGGGCTCCCCGATGGAATACGCAGCGACTTACACAATCAGTATATCGGATGAGCTGAAAAGTACTGATGGTCGCGACTGTACGCCGTTTTCTGCCGGATTTATTACCAAAACAGGTTTGTTGCAGGTGGATTCCGTTATTTCAAGTGGCGTGGCACTGACCGCAAATCCGCCGGCACAAAATGTAGACCGCAATTTTTCTGCCCGGATATATTTTAACCAGCCACTTGACCCGGCTACCGTCAATACGACCAATGTAAAGTTGTACCGCACCAATGACTTTGCCGGTATTCAGGTAGGACTGGAGCAGAACAACCGGGTAATGACCGTGCGTGCGGATCAGCCACTGCGGGATTTCGAGGCATACACCATGTATGTATCGCCGCTGGTACAGGGACTGGGCGGGTACAGGATGCAGCAGTTTTCCCGGGTGTTTTACACGGCTGTTGACCCGACACCCAAGTTTCCGGTAATATCTGACGAAGCATTGCTCGATCTTGTACAGGAGAAAACATTCAGGTACTTCTGGGATTTCGGTCATCCGGTGAGTGGTATGGCGCGCGAGCGCAACTCATCCGGCGACGTAGTGACCTCCGGAGGAACCGGCTTCGGTCTGATGGCGATGATTGTGGGAATCGAGCGCGGTTTTATAACGCGCAATGAGGGTGTGCAGCGCTGGAAAAAAGTAGTCGGATTTCTGAAAATACTGCCCAGCGCTACCACGGCGCCTGGCCACACTGGCTGAATGGTTCCACCGGGGTTACCATACCTTTCAGTACCAAAGACAATGGTGCCGATCTGGTGGAGACCTCCTACCTCGTACAGGGACTTCTCACCGTGCGGCAGTACCTTAATCCGGCAGATCCGGAGGAGGCAGCCCTGCAGCAGGATATCCAGCAGCTGTGGGAGGAAGTAGAGTGGGACTGGTTCACCCGCGGCGGGCAGCAGGTGCTGTACTGGCACTGGTCGCCGAACTACAACTGGGATATGAATTTCCAGATCCGCGGTTATAATGAGTGCCTGATCACCTATTTTCTGGCGGCCTGCTCACCCACACACTCCATCCCGGCATCGGTGTATCACCAGGGCTGGGCCAGAAACGGTCAGATCCGCAACAATAATACTTATTTCGGCTATAATCTGCCTCTGGGCTACGCTTACGGAGGCCCCCTGTTCTTTGCCCACTACTCCTTCCTCGGTCTCGACCCCAGAAATCTGAAGGATACCTATGCCGATTACTGGACGCAGAACAGGAACCATACCCTGATCAACAGAGCTTACTGCGTGGCCAATCCGCTGAAAAAAGTCGGTTACAGCGAGCAGTGCTGGGGACTTACAGCCAGCGATAATCAGCAGGGATACAACGCCCACGCTCCTGATAATGACCTGGGCGTAATATCCCCGACGGCGGCACTGAGTTCTTTCCCCTACACACCCGCCGAGTCCATGGAGGCACTGAAGTTCTTCTACTATCAGATAGGAGACCGCCTCTGGGGGCAGTACGGCTTTTATGATGCATTCAATCCGACCGTGGGTTGGTATGCCGATTCCTTCCTGGCCATAGATCAGGGGCCCATCGTTGTCATGATTGAAAACCACCGCACCGCCAAACTCTGGCAACTCTTCATGAGTGCACCGGAAGTATCGGTGGGTGCCGCGAAACTCGGATTCACTTTTTGATCATATAATCTGTTGAAAATGAAACACCTGTTAACATTTGCCATTATTCTGTCGGGATTTCTCGCGCAGGCGCACGCACAGGACCGCGATGCGTTCGTTGAGAAACTGCTCGGACAGATGACCCTCGATGAAAAGATAGGTCAGATGACCCTTTTCACTTCCGACTGGGACGTAACGGGGCCCTCCCTGCGTCCACAGTACAAAGACGATATCAAAACCGGAAAAGTGGGTGCAGTATTCAATGCCTACACAGCAAAATACACCCGGGAACTGCAGCGAATTGCGGTTGAAAATACCCGGCTGAAGATTCCGCTTCTGTTCGGTTACGATGTTATTCACGGGCACCAGACGATTTTCCCCATTTCACTGGGCGAATCGTGCAGCTGGGATTTGCAGGAAATGGAAGCATCTGCCCGCATCGCAGCCGAGGAAGCCTCTGCGCAGGGACTGCACTGGACCTATGCTCCCATGGTGGACATCGCCCGCGACCCGCGCTGGGGACGAATTTCCGAGGGCGCCGGGGAGGACACTTACCTGGGTTCGCTCATAGCCGCAGCGCGCGTGCGCGGATTTCAGGGGAAAAGCCTGAAGGACAACAACACACTGGCTGCCTGTGTGAAACACTACGCCGTATATGGTGCTGCACAGGCTGGCCGCGACTACCATACCGTAGATGTTTCCCGTCAGACACTGTACAATACCTATCTGCCGCCCTTCAAGGCCTGTGTAGATGCAGGTGTGGCCAGTGTAATGACCTCTTTCAATGAGTTCGAAGGCATCCCGGCAACCGGAAACTCGTATCTGATTGAAGACGTACTGCGCAAAGACCTGCAATTCAAGGGATTTGTCGTAACCGATTACACCTCTATCAACGAGATGGTACCGCACGGCTATTCCAAAGACGACAAACAGGCCGGAGAGCAGGCACTGAATGCCGGTGTGGATATGGATATGCAGGGAGGTATTTTCATGAATAATACCAAAAAATCCCTGGAAGAGGGCAAGGTGACCGAAAAGGACATTAATGATGCTGTCCGGCGCATCCTCGCGGCCAAGTACGACCTCGGTCTGTTTGAAGATCCGTACAAATACTGCGATGAGGAAAGAGAAAAGCGCGTGGTGATGTCGCAGGCCAATCTCGATGCCGCCCGCCGGATTGCCCGCAAGTCTGTCGTGCTGCTGAAAAACGACAAGGAAACACTGCCGCTGAAAAAGACGCAGAAAATTGCCCTGATCGGACCGTTTGCCAACGACAAGCGCAGTCTGATAGGTTCCTGGTCGGCAGCTGGCGACTGGACAAAGGCGCGTCCGCTGTTGCCGGCCATGCAGGAGTATGCCCCCGGTAAAATCACCTATTCCAAAGGCTGCAACATCAGCGATGATTCACTGCAATACTTCAGTCTGGCACTCAAGGCTGCCCAGGAATCGGATGTGGTGGTATTATGCCTGGGAGAGCAGTGGGATATGTCGGGAGAGGCTGCCAGTCGCGCCAGACTCGGGCTGCCCGGAATACAGCAACAGTTGTTTGACCGGATTCAGATGCTGGGCAAACCCGTAGTAGTGGTGCTGATGAATGGCCGTCCGCTCTGTATCCCCGAGATTGACGCCAAAGCAGCCGCGGTGGTCGAAACCTGGTATCTGGGCACTATGGCTGGTCCGGCCATAGCAGATGTGCTGTACGGTGAGTACAATCCGAGCGGAAAACTGACCGTTACCTTCCCGCGCATGGAGGGACAAATACCTGTTTTCTATAATATGAAAAATACGGGCCGTCCGTTTGATGCCAATAACAAATATACATCCAAGTACCTCGATGCACCGAACGATCCGCTGTATCCGTTTGGTTTCGGACTGAGTTACACTGCATTTGCCTACTCTCCGGTCACACTCGATAAAACGGCGATGACAGCCGGAGGCAAGGTGCGTGCCTCGGTAACAGTCAGCAATATTGGCAAATACACCGGAGAGGAAACAGTTCAGTTGTACATCAGGGATATGGTGGGCAGCATGACCCGTCCGGTGAAAGAGCTCAAGGGTTTCAGAAAAATCACCCTGAAGCCGGGTGAAAAGCAGACCGTCACTTTTGACATAGACGAAAGTATGCTGGCCTTTTACAACCACGAACTGGAGTTCAGGGCAGAGCCTGGGACCTTTCAGGTGATGATAGGCGGCAACTCGGCTCAGACGAGCAGCGCTACCTTTGAACTTCAATAGTTTGTCCCGGGAAGTCATGGAGTGAAGGAAAATCGGAGGGAGTACAGCTGCAGAGTATGACGCAGAGTTACTTGAGTACAACCACAGAGTTACGCAGAGTATGACGCAGAGTTACGCAGAGAAAGATTCTCTGTGCACCTCTGCGGTTACCTCTGTGCACCTCTGCGGTTACCTCTGTGCACCTCTGCGGTTACCTCTGCGTACCTCTGCGGTTACCTCTGCGTAACTCTGCGGTTACCTCTGTGCAACTCTGCGGT
>CAIYFY010000376.1 GCA_903925535.1 uncultured Bacteroidota bacterium
AAGCCCAGAGGCCCCGGCATGGAACGCAAAGATCTCCTAAACGAAAATGCGAAGATCTTCAAGGCACAAGGAGAGGCCATTGATAAATTCGCTAAGAAGACAATCAAAGTCTTGGTTGTGGGTAACCCTGCCAACACCAACGCTCTAATTGCATCTCACTATGCTCCCTCGGTGAACAAAAACTGAATCGCGCGCTCGCCCGCGTGATGCGCGACCAAAATAACTGAGCCCATGCTGCGTCTTGTAAAATATATACTGCTTGATATAATCCAGAACCGCATGGTTATCGGCTATGCACTCTTTCTGCTCGCTGTTTCACTCGGACTGTTCAGTCTGAACGATGATCCTGTCAAGGGACTCGTCAGTCTGCTGAATATCGCCCTTATTGTGACGCCCCTGGCGAGTATTGTATTCTCAACTATTCATTTCTACAATTCTGGTGAATTCATCGAAGTGATGGCCGCCCAGCCCGTGAGACGTAGCCTGATCATGTGGGCTGAATTCTGGAGCCTTTCGCTTGCACTTGTAACGGCTGTGGGTATCGGAATGGGGATACCAGTGCTCATCTATGCACCGGCAGCTACCGGACTGGCGCTGATACTCGCCACTATGGGGCTGACTGTCATTTTTGTCTCGCTTGCAATGTATGTGTCTGTTCGCACGCGCGACAAGGCCAAAGGGATCGGTGGCGTCCTGCTGTTATGGTTTTTATTCGCTCTCCTTTACGACGCACTTGTCCTTCTCCTCATGTTTATGTTCTCGGACTATCCATTCGAGAAGGCTGTACTGGCACTCGTGGCCCTGAACCCGATTGATCTGGCCCGTGTTACTGTGTTGCTCCAGCTTGATATTGCAGCACTGATGGGTTACACAGGTGCACTTTTTCGCGAATTTCTGGGAACAGTGAACGGTATTGTCTTTGCTTCCTGTATCCTGACAATCTGGTCTGTATTGCCCGTTTTGATAGCTGTCAGATTGTTCAACAGAAAAGATCTTTAATAGTGGAAGCCCTCTGCTTCCAGTTTTGTTTCCACGGATTCACCCTTTTCCAGCCTGAGCCACTCTCCGGCCTCTATCCCTTCGTGCGGATTGGATCGCCACCGGTTGGTCCAGGGCTCCAGTGCGACGGCATAGGTGTCGCCCCACCAGGGCGCATCCTTCGAGCCATATCGCTCCATCCAGTACCACACGTATTTGAATATGTTTCCATCCCACCTGACGGTGAACCCGGCCTTTTTTTGTTCGTTCACGATGGAGTACCAGGCTTTTTCAGTGAATCCTGACAAGTAGGCCAGATCGCTGTACGGGGGAGCGTTTTCCGGATCTATCCGCCCGGCATCATCGGGTGCTCCTGAAATATTGAACGCCTCCGGGAAGGTTGTCTCCACGCCGGGCATGAAACGCCGGTTTTCCGGCATAAGGGGTTCGGCATAGAAACCTGTCGCGCTCGTGTGTATGCGCGCGCCCTCGCGCAGGAAGGGCAGTCCGAATGCTATATGGTGCCCCCAGACTACATCCAGATGGGTAGCTGACTCATTCGTCAGCCGTTCTTCAATGAAAAGTATGGATTTGTCAGCTTCCAGGATCAGGGTTTTCTCGATGAGCAGCGGCATCCGGAGCGGGCGAGTCCACAGTTTTACCGAAATCCTGTCCGGACCAGTCTCCAGGACAGCATATTTCCAGGGGGTGAGCGATACCTCGCCGTGTTGTCCGAGGTGGGCCCCCCGACAGTTGAGTGCCGGACTGTTGGGCAGTATTTCCTGCCAGCCGCCGTAGTAATAGTCTTCAAACTGGTTGTTCGTTCCTCGCTGCTGGGAAAAATCCATATTTGGATTCAGTATTCCCTTGTTCAGGCGCAGCATGTAGTCCAGATCGAGCGGCTTGTAGCGAAATTCAAAAATGTCGCTGCCTCTTCCGGCCAGTATGCCTATACTCAGGTAGTCATTCTCCATCCGGATTACCTGCATACCCTTGTAGGTCCAGTCGTCTGAAATGGTACATTTTCCCGTGGGAAATGGAACTTGCTTCATCATATTTGTGTTCTTTCCAGTGTTTGAAGTATCCCGCGCATGTAACCGAGCGCGAAGGCTTTTCCGGCGTGCCACGGTGCTCCGCAGCTCATTTCAGGGGTATGATCAGGGATGATGACTCCCTCGTAGTTGTTTTTTTTCAGTATTTGCATGGCGCGTACCATGTCAATATCTCCTTCGTCCACAAATGCTTCGCGGTAGCGCGGCACTTTTCCCACTACATTTCTGAAGTGTATGTAACCGATATGTCCCGCAGCCGAGTGCCTGTCGAGCAGGTCGTACAGATTCCCTTCCTTCATTTCCTGCAGGGTGCCCATGCAGAATTCAAATCCGTTTGCCGGACTGTCTGACACCGACAACAGTTTTTCGTACTCCTCAAATGTATGAAACAGGCGCGCAGTTCCGCGCAGTTCGGGCAGTGGGGGGTCATCCGGGTGTGCCACCATTTTAACCCCGCACTCTTCAGCCACAGGGAGTATTTCTCCCAGAAACCAGCGAAGGCGGTCCCACATTTCATGGCGGGAAACCGGCGGCAGGAAACCGGCGACAGCCTTTTCATCATAGGTCATGTTCCATACCATCCCGTTCGGGACAGGCATTTGCGGATCTATTTTTGA
>CAIYFY010000377.1 GCA_903925535.1 uncultured Bacteroidota bacterium
TCAGCAGGAGTGCTATGATGTCCAGAATTATATGCTCAATCACTGCGGACTTGAAATGCGTAACCGCATCGCTATTCTGGATATTTACAAGGGATACCAGAAAAGAAGTCCACTGGATACTGATGTGATAAAGGTTTTCAGAAACAATGTTTCTTCCAACCTGCAATGGGGAGCAGCCTATTATCCGTGGGTGCATACAACTATTACCGGCGCCGATGAGGTAACTTTCAAATGCCTGAGCGACGGATCTGTCAAAACACTCGCAACCATTCTTGGCGAGGATTTCCCGGCCGATGATCAGAGCAAAAGAACGGAGGCAATCCGGGCAGAAATTGCAAAAATCGAATCACTCTTTACAGCGGGTGGTGATGCCGCAGCCGCTAAAACGCTCCATGAGACCCTCCTGGCTGTCAGCCCGCTGTACAAGTCTGTTCTGGCTGTCATTCGCGAGCATATGAACCTGTTGCCGCCAAGCGCTGCCATGGCCGGCATATACTCCATGGTTGATAACCAGATCGGTGTTTTCCAGTCACCAGCCAATGTCAGCATGGGCTCTGTTTCCAAACCTGCCGTCAATATCAATAACGAAGAGCAGGAAGATCTCAACCTGCCCTTGTCAGGAAAGGCTATCAATGCTATACGCACTTTCCCCGGAAAGGGAATTCTGGTTTGGGGCGCACGCACACTCGACGGCAATAGTCAGGACTGGCGTTACATCAGTGTAAGACGCACTGTTATTTTTATTGAACAATCAATCAAATACGCCGCAGAACCGTATGTATTTGCACCAAATAATGCTTCTACCTGGGCAAATGTCAAAGCGCTGATTACAAACTTCCTGACCAACGTATGGAAGGCAGGCGCTCTGGCCGGTGCCACCCCGGACGATGCCTTTAGCGTGGATATCGGCCTCGGTGTAACCATGACGCCTGTTGATATTCTGGACGGATTTATGAATATCACGGTAAAAATTGCTGTCACACGTCCTGCCGAGTTCATCGTCATTACTTTCCAGCAGAAAATGCAGCAATCCTGATCCATTCAACCCAATTTTCATTCTCTCAATTCTAAATCTGATCAATAATGGCAGGTGAAAAACAAGAATTGCCCTGGCCCGTGCCGGCGTTTCAGTTCAAGGTGGAAATAGACGGTGTAGGCGAAATCGCTTGCGCAGAGGTGTCTGGCCTGGAAGCTGAAGCCGATGTCATAGAATACAGAGCAGGCAACAGCAAGGAATACTCGGTGGTAAAAATGCCGGGTTTAATGAAATATACCGATATCACGCTTAAAAAGGGTATGTTTCAGGATGACAAGGTGTTCAACGAATATTTCGCCAAGATTACAATGAATACCATCGAAAGGAAAACAGTCACTATCCAACTACTCGATGAAGCCGCTAACCCGGTATTCACCTGGACGCTGACGAATGCTTTCCCCAAAAAGGTATCGGGACCATCTTTCAATGCCAAGACCAGTGAGGCCGCCATGGAAGAACTGGTGCTCGCTCATGAAGGAATAAAAATGGAAATCTGATAAACCTTGACGGTTCTCACGGATTCCTTTAAACCGGAAAAGGGCAGGACGGCACTGGAGGCTGTCCTGCCCCTGTATCAAATATCCCTATTATGCCAGTTGAAATACGTGAACTGATTATTCAGGCCAGACTGAAAGAAGATGTGATGCCCGAACAGGATACCACTCCGGCAAATCAAAGGGACGTCTCCGAACCTGACTATGAACAACTTGCTGAAGTTATTTATGAAAGGTGTATGGCCAGACTGAAAGAGTGGCTGGCCGACCAGTCTTCCCGTTAGGCTGTCTCCGCAATTTCTGTAAAAGAAAATGGCTACTTCTCTGTCCTCCAAACGTTCGGCTGCTGCTCAGGCTATCGGGGCAGAATCATTTGAGTTTACACGAATGGAAATCAGTTCGTATCTGCTCAATAACGAAACTCAACAGCAGTCCGATTTTAAATCAATGGTGGTCTCGCTCAACCCGACTACCTACAAGCGCTCTTTTAAAGCAGGAGCCGGCGCTGTCCTGAACAATAATAAAAAAACCAAGGCAGATGGCTCTATCTACACCATCAAAACCGTACAACTGCTGGAAACAGTTAGTTTTGATTTGCTGCTCGATAATACCGGAGTAGTTCCGGGATCTCAGGATGTCGCACAGACACTTAACTGGCTCCAGACCAATCTGGCGAGTTATGATGGGGAGGCGCATACTACCCGCTATGCAAAACTGAACTGGGGATACCTGAATATGACAGGTCAGTTGCAAAATATGGATGTAGACCTCCTGATGTTCAATCAGGATGGCAACCCCATCAGAGCCAAGGTGTCCCTGTCGTTTGAAGGAGTATTTGAGGGTGGCGCTGCAGAAGCTCAAAACCGCAGGAGTTCACCCGATTTGTCAAGAATGAGACTGGTTAAAGATGGCGACAATCTGCCAGCTCTGTGTAATGAAATATACAAGGACCCCTCACTGTATATTCAGGTAGCCGAAATCAACGGGCTTTCAAATGTCACCAGATTAACGCCCGGAAATATCATCTACTTCCCGCCACTTAAAAGTTCCTGATGTATTCCGGCAGGTTCCTCATAGTCATAATGCTGATTTCGCCCGTATCACCGGTACTGGCACAACGGCAGTACCCGGAATTAATTGATACCACATGGTCTGTAAGTAGCGACAAGTTCCGGCATGTGGTAAAAAAACTGCAAACAGATGTCAAGCCTCCTGCCAGGACTTCAATATCTCCGGGTGGCATGTTCAGATGCGCATGGAACAAACCGCTCAAACTACCCGTCTCCGGAATCAAACCGAAGGATACCCTGGAGGTTATTGTCTCCAACAGCAGCGGTCACCCCTTCAAGTCGGCAACTATTCTCGATGACAAAAACAAACAACTGACAGGAGTTGTCAATGCCGCATCGGTCACACTGAAACTGGTAGTACAAAATGAAAATTTGCTCACGCTGAAACTGGAAACCCGACCTGCAAGAAAGAAGCAGTTTGCCAGCATCTCGGTAAGCCGGATAACCCCGGTGCCTCCATCTTTCTTTTATAACGTAAGCGACACGCTATTTGCACTGACCCGGCCTGTCGTACGTGATACACTGCTTGTATCCCTCCTCGATGATACACTTTCGCTACCCCCGGTGTGGAATATCGATGCTCAGCCAGCCTCGTTTAAACAATGCCTGGTACCCGTCTCTGTGAAACCGGATGCACATCTGAGCCACATAGCATACTGGATAGGTATTGGACGCAATTGTCTTGATAATTATACAAAAATGGAGGCCGACATGCCACCACCCGGGAATGGACCCGGCGTTTCTCCACCAATCGCAGCCTTTACCATGGGCCAGTTTACAGTACTGCCCGATACACCTTCACATGATGTAGACTGGTTTTTCTCCGGCGATAGTGCACATAACAAACCTTCAGGCAATAATACCCTCTTCCCCGAATGCAAAAGATCACAAAGTTGCACACTCAGTTTCCGCCGTGCCGAAAAATCAAAACTGGGAACATCTCTGGTACCCGTTTCCAAAGAACAACTTAGATTTGTAGTCAATTTCAGGAACAGAAATACGGTCATCGGATACCCGGTTCGCATTATTGTTGCCGGATGTTTTATCCGAGAAACTCAAGGGGAAATGACAAAATCAGTTCTACAGACGAAATCTTTCAAAGAAGAAGCAGGCCAATGATTCGAAGGTGTTTTCTCGTGTTTTTGCTGTTCCACGCAAGCTGTTTGTTTTGGATGTTTGTCCCGGGCACAGGAGACGGCACTGTTGCCGCCCAGAGCAGTGCCTCTTACTGGACTCGAATCAAGCAGTTTCTGAGTGTGACCGGCAGCAACACTCCGGAGCTCCGGAAATCTGTCAGTACCATAGACAGATATAGTCGTGTCTATGACTGGATACACCGACAGGAAAAACACACGTTCGACAGTCTCTCCAGACATGGCGTAACCAACTGGGATCGCTATCAGAATATCATCACTTACCAGTACACACCTGGACAGGACAGTATGCTGAGCACTCCGCTCAGATCGAAGGCAACTGTTTTTGGATGGCACCCCTACTGGATGGGAAATGCTTTCAGAGACTACAAGTTCAATCTTCTCTCCTATGTATCCTGGTTCTCCTTTCATATCAATGCTGACACAGGGGAACCACAAAGCCCGGAATCGCTTGATAAAACCCGAATAGCAGAACTCGTTACACTCGCTCATGAAAAAAAATGCAAGGTACTTCTCACGGTAACCTGCCATACATCCGAAGAGACACTGGCTTTCCTCTCGGACAAGGCCGTGCAAAATCACTTCATACAATATGTGTGCGGCTTCATCAACGAGATGAAAATGGATGGCGCCGATGTCAACTTTGAGAATGTTCCAGCAGGCCAGACGGCCAATATGACTGAATTTATCCGGAACTTCTCCACAGCGCTCAAAAAGAACCGACTGTACCTCACCATTGATTTGCCCGTTTTCGATTTCAACCACATTTACGAACTCCCGGAGCTCGGCAAAAATGTTGACTTGTTCATCATCACAGGCTACGATTACTTTAATGGCAAAAGCAGAACCAATGGCCCTGTCTCGCCTCTCGGCGCGCCGGATGGAGGCTACAGTATCAGGCAATCTGTAGACAAGTACCTGCAGACCGGAGTTGAGCGCGGCAAATTACTGCTCGGACTACCCTATTACGGCGCAGTCTGGGCCGGCTCTGATGACAGGGATACATCAATGCAATTTAAAGGTCACCTGACTTACAGGGCCATTATGGGGAAATACGGAGCCAAGGGAGCAGTGTTTGATCCGGTAAGTTGCAGCAAGTTTCACCTCGTAAAGCCCATTCCAGACTCGAATTATTACGAAAAATGCTGGTTCGACGATGACTATACACTCGGGGAAAAATTTGGCTGGGCAATCGGTCAGGAACTCGCAGGCGTGGGTATATGGGCACTCGGGTACGATAACGGATATCCGGAAATGTGGCAGATGATTGCCAGCAGATACGGCACTGATACCACTCTCATCATTCACACACCCGAACCAATAAACAAAGTTTTTAATATGTCGAGCTCAGTGTCAGAACTGAGTCCGCTGCTGATAGTGACAGGCCTGTTTATGGCCGGATTCTTTCTCCTTGGCCTGATTATGGCTCTGTTCGACTGGCGTGTCAGGGAAGTTTTTTTTCAGAACAAGACGCTGCGACTGATATACCTGATTAGTGGCGGCAGTATCCTGATGCTGACAGGCTCCGCAATCGTCATCAATAATGGATCAGGAGCAACGAGTCAGACAATCATGTTGATGACCGGGGTTATCATCGGGGTACTTTTAACCTCATTTGTGTTCAGAATGTTTGAAAAAAACAGATCCAACAGACCATAATACACATGAAAAAAATCATCGCGAGAGAATTTCTCTGGTTACTGGTCATATCGCTGCTCTCTGCTCCACTGGCACTGTTATTTCTCAGTGCACTGGATATCGCATCAAAGGGTTACACGCTGTCCCTTAATGAGAAGGATTTCATCATGGAGCTTTTTATTCTTGCCTATTTCATTAATTTCGCAGGACTTTATCTCGCAAGGCTCATTGTACTGGCAGTCAAGACACTGACTTCCGACAGTAGCCCCAAGCCCTGAATCAATATGTCTGACCTGAACTTTCCGGTAGGCTTCTCTTTTCTGGTTGAAATCCTCGGTAGTCCGGATCCTTCCGGAAGCAGCCTGCAGTACGGATTTCAGGAGGTATCCGGCATCAATGCAACCATGGAGGTCGAAAATTACCACGAGGGAGGAGAAAATCGTTTCGCACACAAATTACCCGGCAGAGTTCTGTATCAGCAAAACCTGGAACTGAGACAAGGGCTTATCCTGACAAGCTCCGCCTTTGGCAGTTGGTGCTCCTCTCACTTCGCCCAGGGGCTTAACCCTGTCGGTACAGGGCAACCCATTCAAACCAAAGATATTATTCTTCATCTGATTGACCCTGAATCAAAAGACCCGCTTGTTTCCTGGGCATTCGCAAGGGCATACCCTGTCAAGTGGGAAGTCTCCGGATTCAATGCACAGAAAAGTGAAATGGTCATCGTTAACCTCAGTCTGGCTTATGCCTACTTCGTTGTGCTCAATAACTAGATCATGCCATCATCTCCTTTCCTGAATGCAACCGATGCGGTCGGACTGGAAGTAAGTGTCGGTGGAGCTCCGCTCGATGACAGCTTCCAGATTCTGGGTATCGAAACTGATGTTTCCGTAAACAAAATCGGAACGGCCCGCGTAAATATCGCACTCCCCAAAGGTGCCGGCAGTGATAAAACTTTCACTTTCAGCGATCTCGACAAGTTTGCACCCGGGAATGATGTGGAAATCAAACTCGGACCACTCAACGATAAAAAAAGCGTATTCAAGGGTATCATAGCCAATACCGGAATCAGGAATATCACCGGACAACTGAACGAACTCGTCATCAAGTGCAATGAAAAATCGGTGCTGCTTACACTTAACAGAAACAGCAGTATCTTCGACAAGAAGAAAGACAGCGAAGTAGTCTCGCAACTGGTGACAGACTGTGGTCTGACTGCCGATGTAACCGCAACGACAACCTCGGATCTTCAACTCGTACAATTCCAGTCCACAAACTGGGATTTCATCATCAGCAGGGCAGATGCCAACGGAATGCTGGTATATATGAATAATGGAAACCTGTGCTTCAAAAGTCCGAAAACAGATGGCAGCGCCCCGCTCAAAGTAGACTTCGAGAGCGATATTTTTAACTATGATCTGCAGCTCGACGGGCGATATCAGCTCAAGGATATAAGTGCCTCGTCATGGGATATCACCAAACAGTCGCTGGAATCTGCCAGCGGAACCGAACCGACTCTGCCAGATCAGGGCAATCTGAGTGGAAAGACAATGGCAGGTAAAATCGGATTCCCGTCCGGCACAATCTCTGCCGGCGCCCCGCTCAAAAAAAATGAAATAACAGACTGGGCAAAAGCACAACTGCTCAGATCAAGATACACGGCCATTCAAGGCAGTATCACTTTTTTCGGCAATAATACCCCTGAAATCAATACAGTCATAGAACTGTCGGGCTTTGGAAGCCGGTTTAATAACAACGGACTGATTACAGGTGTACGGCATCAGGTAAAAGACGGACTCTGGCTTACAACAGTTTTCCTCGGACTTAACCCCAAATGGCACTTCGAACAGTATCCGGTAAGTACGCCGCCAGCAAACGGACTGCTACCTGCGGTGTACGGACTTCAGACCGGTACCGTTCTGAAAGTGAGCGATGACCCGGACGGACACACCCGGGTACAGGTATCCGTACCGGCGATAACCACAGATGGTACCGGATTATGGGCAAGACTGGCGGGTTTCTATGCTACCGCTGGAAAGGGCGCACTATTTATACCCGAGGTAAATGATGAAGTTGTTCTCGGCTTCATGAATGATGACCCTCGCTATCCGGTCATACTCGGTGCACTGTACAGCAGTAAAAACAAGCCACCCTACACACCGGAGTCAACCAACAAGATAAAGGCAATCGTAACCAAAAACGATGTCCGTATAGAAATCAACGACGAAGACAAGGTGGTCACCGTCAAAACACCCGGCGGGAACAAGCTGGTGCTGTCAGATAAAGACAAATCAGTATCCCTGGAAGATCAGAACGGGAACAAAATTGAAATGAGCGCCTCCGGAATCACAATAAACAGTGCCAAGGATGTCATCATCAAAGGCGGTGCAGCAATCAAGATGGAAGCAACATCGGGCCTGTCTGCCAAGGCTTCGGGCGGAGATGTTGCGCTTGAAGGTCTGAACGTCAATGCAAAAGCCAGTGTGGCTTTTTCTGCACAGGGATCCGCAACCGCTGAAATCAAATCAACCGGTAGTACAACTGTGAAAGGAGCAATGGTAATGATAAACTAGGGTGTGTCTGAAAAATACTGGCGAGGTCGAAAACAGCAGATTTGGGGTTCTGGACAAAGGTGCTTTTGAGGGTAATATCGGGTTATATTGCCCGAAAAAGACCTGTCGGACA
>CAIYFY010000378.1 GCA_903925535.1 uncultured Bacteroidota bacterium
AAAACCTGGCATAACAACCCGTTTATTCAGACAATAATTCTTTATTTTTTCCATTTTAAAAAATTTACTAAAATAATAAACCAAAAAAATCACGTTTTTCATCTGTTATTTTTGATTTTATTTTTTCAGATGATCTCCGTCATTTATTTTGTTGAAAAATATTTCTGAAAAAAATTCAGCAACCTGCTACTTTGGCTGCCCAATCTTATGATTCAAAATCAGGCAAGTCGTGAACCCTACTAACATTCAAGATCCCGAGTATTTCCACAAGGTCGTGGATTGCCAGTACGCCTGCCCGGCGCACACTCCTGTTCCCGAGTATATCAGGCTGATTGCCGCCGAACGATACTCGGAAGCGTACATGATCAACTGGGAGTCCAATGTGTTTCCCGGCGTGCTGGGCCGCACCTGCGACCGCCCCTGCGAGCCCGCCTGCAGACGCGGGCGCGTGGAAGAGCAACCTGTGGCTATCTGCCGCCTGAAACGGGTGGCCGCCGACTATAAAGGCGATGTGAATGCCATGATGCCGCAGGGGCCGTTTAAACCAAACGGCAGGAAGGTTGCACTGATCGGTGGCGGACCCGCCTCGCTCACAGTGGCGCGTGATCTGGCCCCGCTCGGCTATGAAATTCACCTGTTCGACGAACAACCGGCCGGCGGTGGCATGATGCGCAGCCAGATTCCCTCATTCCGCCTGCCCGAAAGTGTCCTGGATGAGGAGGTGGGCTATGTGCTCAATCTCGGTATCCATACACAGTTCAACAAGTATGTATCGAGTCTCCGCGAAGTGCTCGGTATGGGGTACGATGCCATATTTATCGGCACCGGTGCTCCGCGCGGACGCGATCTCAACGATTTGCCCGGCAGACAGGAGGCCGGCGCAAATGTGCAGATAGGTATCGAGTTCCTCGCCAATGTGGCCTTCAGTCACCTCGACAAGATCGGCAAAAAAGTACTGGTACTCGGCGGTGGCAACACGGCCATGGACTGCTGCCGTACTGCCCGGCGACTGGGCGGCACCGATGTAAAGGTGGTGGTGAGGAGTCCCAAAAGTGAAATGAAAGCATCTCCCTGGGAAATTGAAGATGCCCTCCACGAGGATATACCCATCTACGAAAATCACGTGCCCAAAGCTTTTATCACCGAAAATGGAAAGCTGGTAGCCATGACTTTCGAAAAGGTGAAGGCTGTCTATGACGAAAACGGAAGGAGAAGTCTCGTACCCACCGGCGAACCTGAAGTGCGGTTCGATTGCGACGATGTACTCATCGCCGTCGGACAGGAAAATGCTTTCCCATGGATTGAAAGAGATCTCGGCCTCGAATTCGACCGCTGGGAACTGCCACGCCTCAACAAGGATACCCTGCAGTCCACACTCCCACATGTATTTTTCGGGGGAGATGCCGCACTGGGACCCAAAAACGTCATTACAGCCGTGGCCCAGGGGCATACCGCAGCCGTTTCCATTGACCTGTTCCTCGAAGGAAAAGACGTGGAAAATGAACGCCCGTCGCCCATGACCAACCTGATTCACCAGAAAATGGGTATCCACGAATGGATGTACGACAGCACGGTGGCCAACGACAAGCGATTCAAGGTGCCCCACGCCGACAAATCAAAGGCCCTGCAGGACAGGCTCCTCGAAGTGGAACTCGGCTTCGACCCGGCAACAGCCTACAAGGAGGCCGAACGATGCCTTAACTGTGATGTGCAGACAGTCTTCACCACCTCGCGCTGTATCGAATGTGACGCCTGCGTGGATATTTGCCCGACATCCTGTATCACCTTCACGGAAAATGGAGAAGAAAGCGACCTGCGCACGCGCCTGAGCGCACCCGCAAACGATCTGTCGCAGGATTTGTACATCTCCACCGACCTGCCCACCAAACGGGTGATGATCAAGGACGAAAACGTGTGTCTGCACTGCGGACTCTGCGCCGAACGATGCCCAACCTCGGCCTGGGATATGCAGAAATATCTGTACAATACTGCCAAGGCAGGCAGTATGCGATACTCCGGTTAACCTTTACACCCGCCTGAAACTCTTACAGCAAATACTTCACAACCGTGTTAAACGATTTCGTCATTCGATTCGCCAATGTGAATGGTACCGGTTCAGCCAGTGCCAACACCATATTCGCCAAATCCGTTTTTCGGATGGGCATCCCCGTTACTCCCAAAAACATCTTTCCTTCCAATATTCAGGGCCTGCCAACCTGGTACGAAGTGCGTGTCAGTGAAAAAGGGTACCTCGGCCGCAGGGACGGCGTTGACTTTATGGTCTGCGTCAATCCGCAAAGTATGGCCAGGGATATCGCCAATGTAAAGGCCGGCGGCTACTTCATGTACGACAGCAGCAAGGACTTTCACCGCGAACTCACCCGCGATGATATTCACTACCTGCCCATCCCAATGATGCAGATGTGTATGGACAAGTTCGCCGACCCCCGGCAACGGCAACTGCTCAAAAATATGATCTATATTGGTGCACTCGCCGCACTGCTCGAAATCGAGGTACCGGTTATTCACCAGATCATCGTCGAGCAGTTCAAAGGCAAGGAAAAACTCGTTACCGCCAACTATGAGGCACTCCAGATGGGTATTGACTACGCAAACGCCCATTTCAATCCGTGCCCGCTGCCTGATCTGAGGGTGGAGCGCCGCGACAAGGTGGGCGACTGGATTCTGATGGACGGAAACAGTGCCTGCGGACTGGGTGCTGTTTACGGAGGCGCCACGGTGCTGGCCTGGTACCCGATTACGCCTTCCACATCACTCGCTGATGCCTTCGGCAAGTATGCCCGGAAAATGCGCGTTGACCCCGATACAGGTAAAAATAACTTCGCCATCGTTCAGGCGGAAGATGAACTGGCTGCTATCGGTATGGTTATCGGGGCCAACTGGAACGGAGCCCGCTCGTTCACCGCCACCAGCGGACCAGGCGTTTCCCTGATGAGCGAATTCCTGGGCCTAGCCTATTTCGCTGAAATTCCCACGGTGCTCGTTGATGTGCAACGCGGAGGCCCCAGCACGGGCATGCCCACGCGCACGCAACAGTCCGACCTGATCTCCGCTGCCTACGCCTCACACGGCGATACCAAACACGTCATGCTGATGCCCAGCACACCGGCCGAGTGTTTTGAAATGACCGCTGACGCCTTCGATCTGGCAGAGCAACTGCAGACCCCGATTATGATCATGACCGATCTCGATCTGGGCATGAATGACAATATGTCGCCGCCACTCACCTGGGACGACAACCGCGATTACAAACGCGGAAAGGTGCTGGATGCTGAAGCGCTCGAAAAACTGGAACGCTTCGGTCGCTATCTGGACGTGGACGGTGATGGTATCACTTACCGCACTATCCCGGGTACCCATCCCACAAAGGGCTCTTTTTTCACCCGGGGAACCTCCCGCGATGAATATGCCGCCTACACGGAAGAGGGTCCGGCCTATGTGCGCAACATGGACCGCCTCACCCGCAAGTGGGAAACCGCCAAACAGTATGTGCCACGCCCTGAAACGTACCAGAAAGAGAAAACCAGTCAGTTCGGAATGCTCTTCTTCGGCACCACCACCTGGTCTGCGCTGGAAGCAAAGGATATGCTGGAAGCTGATGGAATTACGCTGGATGCCATGCGGGTAAGAAGTTTTCCGTTCAGTGATGAAGTCCGTGAATTTATTGAATCGCACGAGCGCATCTTTGTGATAGAACAAAACAGGGATGCCCAGCTCAAAACGCTGCTCGTAAACGAACTGGGCGTGGATCCGCACCAGCTCATCTCGGTCCTGAACTACGACGGATTCCCGATCACAGCCGATCTGATCAGTCAAAAGATATTCAAAAATATGGTGGGCAAACTCAAGGCACCCTATGTGGCCGCCAATGTCTCACCCAGCGACTCCCAGATAGGAGAATAATGATGCAAAACAGAGTTATAACGCTTTTTCTGGCCGGTGTCTTCCTCGCAGCCGCCGGTTGTACTGCCACCCGCCCGTCCGGACAGGGTGCTGCGGGTTATTATCGCGAACAGCATCGCCCGCAGTATCACTTTACTCCTGAATCGGGCTGGATGAACGACCCGAATGGTCTGGTATATTATAAAGGCGAATACCACCTGTTCTATCAGCATTATCCGGCTTCCACTGTATGGGGACCCATGCACTGGGGCCATGCTGTCAGCACCGATCTGGTGCACTGGGAGCACCTGCCTATCGCACTTTATCCCGATTCACTGGGGTATATTTTCTCCGGCAGCGTAGTGATTGATGAAAACAACACCTCCGGGTTTGCCCCTCCGGGTTCCGGCGAAAAGGCACTGGTGGCTGTTTTTACCTACCACAACATGGAATACGAGCGGGCAGGCAGGCGGGACAGAGAGTCGCAGGGCATTGCGTACAGCCTCGATCGCGGTCGCACCTGGACCAAATATGCCGGAAATCCGGTCCTTCCCAACAAAGGTGATGTGGACTTCAGAGACCCGAAGGTTTCCTGGCATGAACCCTCCAAACGCTGGATAATGCCCCTCGCTGTGGGCGATTACCTGGAAATTTTTGTGTCGCCGGACCTGAAAAAATGGGAATACGCCAGCACTTTTGGAAAAAATGAAGGCGCGCACGGCGGTGTCTGGGAGTGTCCGGATCTGTTTCCCCTGCGCACGCTCGAGGGCGCTGAAAAATGGATACTCATTCAGAATATGGGCCGTGGAGCCGTGAACGGAGGTTCCGGAACACAGTACTTCGTCGGCAGTTTCGACGGCAGAACCTTCAAAAATGACAATCCGCCGGAGAAAGTACTCTGGCTCGATTACGGCGCCGACAACTACGCCGGCGTAACCTATTTCAATGCTCCCGACAACCGCCGGATACTCATTGGCTGGATGTCAAACTGGTTCGATTACGCACAGTCAACACCGACAAGTACCTGGCGCAGCTCCATGACCATCCCGCGCGATTTGTGGCTGCAGTACACGCCGGAAGGCTACAGAGTATTTCAGAAACCGACTCCCGAGCTGGCTTCGCTGGTAAAAAACTCCCGCCGGATTGGCGGAAAAACAATCGGGGAAACGGGCTGGAAGATGGGCGTACCGGTACTCCACGAACTGGATCTGCATTTCGACATGAAAACCTGCAGCGCTACTGCCTACGGTTACAAACTGAAGAACAGCCGCGGTGAACAGGTCGTCATAACGGTGGACGTCAGGCAGAAAACGGTCACTATTGACCGTTCAGGCTCAGGGAAGACCTCTTTTTCAGCTGAATTCCCCAAAAAACACAGCGCGCCGGTATCTTTCACCGATGTCTTCCGCATGCGCGCGTACGCAGACGCATCGTCGCTGGAAGTGTTTCTGGCCGACGGGGCAGCCTGTATGTCAGAGACATTTTTCCCCAATGAAGACTTTAGTGAAATAGAATTTTTTGCGGAAGGCGGAAGCGTCAGCCTGACACCGATGTCGTCTGTTAACGAACTGAAATCTGTCTGGAATAAACAAAAATGAACAAGAAACTCGTACTTTGGTCAATTACCGTCGGATTGGGCGGTTTTCTCTTCGGTCTTGACACGGCCGTCATTTCAGGTGCTGAACAGGATATCCAGCGATTGTGGAATCTCGACAGCTGGCAGCACGGTCTGGCTGTTGCCATGGCGCTCTACGGAACCGTGATTGGCGCTGCTTTTGGCGGTGTTCCTGCCGACAAATACGGAAGAAAACCCACCCTGCTCTGGATTGGCATCCTGTTTTTCGTTTCTGCGCTTGGTACTGCGCTGGTCAATGACGTCTATAGTTTCATGCTGTTCCGATTTCTGGGGGGATTGAGTATAGGAGCCTCCTCGGTGGTAGCTCCGGTGTATATCTCGGAAATTGCACCACCCAAATACCGGGGCCGCATGGTCATCTCGTTTCAGGTCAATATTGTGGTGGGTATCCTGCTGGCATACGTCTCCAACTACCTGCTGGAAGGGGTTGGTGGCGACAACGACTGGCGCTGGATGCTCGGGGTGGTTGCCCTTCCCGCCCTGGCCTTCTCGGTGATGATGATGACCACACCCGAAACGCCGCGCTGGCTGCTGCTCACCAAAGGAGACGAGGCCGCCGCACGCAGGGTGCTCTCAATCACCAATGAAGAAGGTGTGGATGCCGCAGTGAATGATATCCGACAGTCTGCGGCAGGAGAAAGCGGGGAGAAACGGGACCGGCTGTTTTCGGGAAAATACAACTTCCCCGTACTGCTTGCCTTCCTTTTTGCCGCTTTCAACCAGTTGTCGGGCATCAATGCCGTTATCTACTTTGCGCCGCGTATATTCGAAATGACAGGTCTGGGGAAAGAAACAGCCCTGCTCTCCACTGCCGGAATAGGTGTCATCAACCTCCTGTTCACCATCGGAGGCTGGTGGCTGATTGATCGCTTCGGACGCCGGGTACTCATGTATATCGGCTCCGTCGGATACATCGTATCACTGGCACTCACCGGAATGGCCTTTTTCAACGAATCCTATGCGCTGGTTCCGGTGTATATATTTGCTTTCATCGCGTCGCATGCTATCGGTCAGGGTGCAGTAATCTGGGTTTTTATCTCCGAGATATTCCCCAATGCCGTGCGCGCCTCCGGGATGGCACTTGGCAGCCTTACGCACTGGGTGCTCGCTGCCATCATCACCAACGTGTTCCCTCACTTCGCTGCCACTTATGGCGGCGGACCCATTTTCTTGTTTTTTAGCGCCATGATGGTATTCCAGTTGCTCTATGTATGGAGAATGATGCCGGAAACCAAAGGCGTTTCATTGGAAGAACTGCAAAAACGACTTACTAAATGACCTTCGTTCGTCCTACTTTCCGACACCCCGATGCGCCAGTCAACAGACTCGGCTATACCCGCAAGTTTTACGAGGGCGCTCTTTCAACGCTGTGCGCCGGATGCGGCCACGACTCCGTCAGCGGTGCTATCATACAGTCGTGCTTCGAAATGGCCGTGGAGCCGCACAAGGTGGCCAAACTGTCGGGTATCGGCTGCTCATCCAAAACTCCGACGTACTTCCTTGCCAACTCGCATGGTTTCAACTCGGTACACGGACGTATGCCCTCGGTGGCAACGGGCGCCTACATGGCCAACCGCGACCTGATGTACATAGGTGTGTCGGGCGATGGCGACTCCGCCTCAATCGGAATGGGACAGTTCGTCCACGCCATCCGCAGAAACCTGAATGTCACCTATATTATCATGAATAACGGGTGCTACGGACTGACCAAGGGACAAGACTCTGCCACCGCCGACTTTGGCTCTGTCAATAAATCGGGCTCGGCCAATATGTTTCACGCCATTGATATGTGCGGACTGGCACTGGAGCTGGGTGCAACATTTGTGGCACGCAGTTTCTCGGGCGACAAGCAACAGCTGATTCCGCTGATCAAAGCCGCTATGTCGCACCCCGGCTTCGCACTGATTGATGTTGTTTCACCCTGTGTGACATTCAACAATAATCCGGGCTCCACCAAATCGTACGACTATACGCGGGAACACGTGGAAGCTACAGGTGCCGTGGATTTTGTGCCGTTCATGGAAGAAATTACTACCGAATACGCAGAAGGTGATACGGTAGAGGTAGCTTTGCACGACGGGTCAACGATACATCTGAACAAGCTGTCTCCGGACTTTGATCCGCGCGACCGGCATTCGGCTGTCTCCAGACTGTACAGGGCCAAGGCAGAGGGCGATATTCTGACCGGACTGATCTATATTGACACAGAAAGCAAGGATCTGCACCATCTGCTGAACACCACCGATCAACCGCTGAACCAGCTGGGTAAAGACAAACTGTGTCCCGGCTCGGCAGCGCTGGATAAAATTAACAGCGCACTGCGCTGAGAAAAAGAAAACGTGAAAAAAATACTGGTCACCGGACCCGATGGCCTGCTTGGCAGCCATATCGTCAGGGTACTGCTGAAAGAAGGCTATGAGGTAAGGGTACTTGTTTTCCCCAATAGTATCTCTCACACCCTGGACGGACTGCCTGTTGAGCGTACAAGCGGAAATATTCTCGATACCGGCAGCCTGAGAGAGGCTATGTCAGGCTGTGATGCCGTGATACATGCCGCAGCGAGCACACAGGTATGGCCAACCAGATCCGCTCAAAGTTGGCGGGTCAATTATGAAGGCACAAAAAATGTGGCTGATCTGGTGATCGAACTGGGTGTCCGCCGTATGGTGTATGTGAGTACCGCCAGTTCTTTCGGTGGCGGAGACGAAAATGCTCCGGGGAACGAATCCACACCCTATGACGGCGACCGTTTCGGGCTCGACTATATAGCATCCAAGTATGCTGCGCAGAGATATATACTCGAAAAGGTGGCCACCGGTTCGCTGCCAGCCGTAATTGTCAATCCAACCTTTATGTTCGGGGAATACGACTCCCTGCCAAGCTCCGGACAGATGATTATCGCCGTTTACCGCGGCAAGGTTCCGGGATACACGTCCGGAGGCAAGAATATCGTTTACGCGGGCGATGTTGCGCACGCATGTGTGAACGCGCTGCGCATGGGACGTATCGGGGAGTGCTATATTGCCGGCAACAGGAATATGAGTTACCGGGAAATTACCGGTACCATCGCAAAAACAGTACATCAGAAGCCTCCCTTTGTATACCTGCCCGACTTCCTGATACTCGCATTCGGTTATATATGTACCGGCCTGGCACTGTTGTTTCATTTTAAACCCGGATTCAGTCACGCCACCGCGCTGGCATCCTGCAGCAAGCAGTTTTACTCCGCCGAGAAGGCTGTCAGGGAACTTGACATGCCGCAAACACCGGTTGAAAATGCCATTCGGGCCGAGTTCGACTGGCTCAGGGCCAACAACTATTGCTGATTCACTGTTTATCTGCCAAAAAACACAATATGAGCTTCTTCAGGGACAAAGTCGTGATTGTAACGGGCTCCAGCTCGGGAATTGGAAAAGCACTGGCACTCAAACTCGGAGAGCAGGGCGCCAGGGTAGTCATCAACAGCCGGGGTGACGGGAAACTGCAACAGGCAGCCGGTGAACTGTCGGCCAAAGGATATGATGTGCTCGCAGTAGCCGCCAATGTCGGCAAACTCGATGAATGTCGCAGGCTGGTGGATACCGTGATGACTCACTACGGGCGAATTGACGTGCTGATTAACAACGCTGGCGCCAACATGCACGGCCGGGTGGAAGATACCGACCCGGAAGTACTGCACCTTCCTGTGGAAATCAACTACCTCAGCGCACTTTATATGACACGCCTGTGTCTTCCGGCACTCAAAGAAAGCAGGGGATCAGTTTTGTTTGTGTCCAGTCTGGCCGGAATACACGGATTGCCCATCAACGCGGTGTACAGTTCCGCCAAAATGGGTCTCAGAGCACTGGCAGAATGTCTGAAAGCCGAACTGACCGGCACCGGCGTGTACGTGGGAATCGCCTATGTGGGAATCACCGAGAACGAACAGGGGAAAACCATCTACAACGCCAAAGGGGAAAAGTTCGTCAGACCCGACTTCAAAATGCTCGGGATGCAGTCCATCGCCGACGTGGCCGAAGACATCCTCTGGATGATACGCACGCGGCGGTTCAAGCATGTATTTACCTTCCCGGGAAAGCTGCAGGCGTTCCTGAACAGCCTTTTCCCCGGACTGGTGCAATATTTGCTTACAAAAGCGTACCTGCGCCGCTATCGCAACGGCTGGTAATTACTGCTTCGCCTTTTTGCTGTAATCCCGTTCAAGACTGTCAACCAGGATCTGGTAGGCAGGATCGTCAATCGGATTGGCGTATCTGGCGGGTTTGTTCTTGCCCAGCAGTTTTACCCGTACATTGGTGTAGCGCTCGGGGTGCATCCTCAGATCCTGCAGCAAGAGATGGAGGTGCCGTGTCGTACTTACGATATTGTTATACAGGTCTTCCTCCGTAAGTGCCTTGCCAACAGTACCCTCTCCGCGCAGAAGTCGCTCGGCCAGAGAATCCACTCTGCCGATGGCACGGGTGGACGAATTGAGTGTAGTGCGCAGGGTATTGAGAGAAAGCGTGATGGAATCCAGCGCGCCGGACGCCTTCTGAGCCGTTTTGTCGAGACCGGCTGCCTTGAGCTGACGGGTGACATCGGCCAGATTGGCCAGTGCATCGCTGATATTCCGGTCATTGGCCTTTACTGTTGAGCTTACCGCAGCGAAATTATCGGCCATAATACCGATACTTTTCTTGTTCATACGCAGAATCTCGTCCAGTTCGGCTGTTACACGCTCCAGATTTTTGAGCGAGTTGTCGAGGGCGTCAACAGTACCTGCAATTCCCCCGGGATTAGCCTTGGCCAGCGAATCAATATTGATGTCGAGACCTGCCTTTATCCTGGCGGTATAGGCATCAATCTGAGTCGGGTCACCGATGACCGATTCGAGGAAGTTCTTGGTAGCGCCCTGCAGGAAGTCGCCATCCTCGGCACAGTTGCCTTCACAGGGATGATCCACCACAATTTCGATGGCCTTGCCGCCCATGAGCGACAATCCAACGATGGTTGCTACAGCATCTTTGGGGATATCCACTCCGCTCTCGATGGTAAGCTGCACAACAATAGACTTATATGTTTCCGGATCTACGTATAATCTTTTAACCATACCTACCTGCAGACCCTTTATAAATACCGGGCTGGAGGGGCGCAGCTGATCTACATTCGCATACCGTACGTAGAAAGTTTGCGACGGCGTGAGGATATTCCTTCCCTTCAGGAACTGGAACCCCCAGAATCCGAACGCCACAGCGGCTATAGCCAGCAGGGCCACTCTTGTTTCATTACTGATTTTCAGTTTCATAAATCCGATTGCATTCCGGTGATACTCATTTGCGAGCGATGACGGCTGTTTTAAAGCCCAGATTTTTTATTTCAGGCAACGCTTCCTCTGCTTCCTCCTGCGATTTGAAATGGCCGGTAAAGTAGTAATATTTGCCGTCTTTGAATTCCTCTTTTACATTTCCGAGCTGCGAGAGGTTCCCGGAACGAATATCCAGTTTTTTTGGCCAGGATATCAGCTGAATCTGATATCCGGCTGATGATGTCGTTGCATGGCTTTCAGCAGGGCCGGATGTTTTTACTGCCACAGGGCCTGTATTTGCCTTTGGGGACTGCGCAGGCCGGGGTTGTGGTTTGGCTGCTGCAGGTTTCACCGGTTTGGGTTTCATCTCTACAACAGAACTCACGCCATCTTCGATATGGAGTTTATAGGCCTTTACTGCCTTGAAAATGGCCGTTGCCATCTGTTGCCGGCCCTCTTCTGATGCCAGAAAGGCCTCTTCTTCCTTGTTGGTGAGGTAACCGGCCTCAACCAGTACCGAAGGCATGGCAGTTTCACGAAGTACCAGAAAACCGGCTTGTTTCACACCCATATTTTGTCTGTCGGCATCCAGTTTAGCATATTGTTGAACATATTGTGCCATCAGAATACTCTGCTCGAGATAGGAACTTTGCCAGAAGCTGCTGATAATATGGGCCTCAGGGCTGTCCGGATTGTAGTCGCCGTACCGCTGCTGATAGTCCTCCTCATAATAAATGGAGGCATTTTCTCTTTTGGCTACTTCGAGATTATCCTGCATACGGTGGAGCCCCAGCACATAAGTTTCGGCACCGTTAATGGAAGCACTGCCAACAGAGTTGCAGTGAACACTGACAAACAGGTCGGCGTTGTTGCGGTTGGCAATCGCTGCCCGCTCGTTGAGTTCCACGAATACATCCGTTTCCCGGGTATAAATGACATTGATTTCGGGAAAATTCTCTTTAATCATCGCTCCGAGAAGCAGCACAATGGCAAGCGTGTTGTCTTTCTCCTTCATGGTAGCTCCGATACACCCCGGATCTTTGCCGCCATGACCGGC
>CAIYFY010000379.1 GCA_903925535.1 uncultured Bacteroidota bacterium
ATGGTGATTTGATAGCGGTAGTTTGCATTCGAGTTGGTAGAATTCTGCATACTTTTGCCCTCCGTTTTTGCGGAATTAACAGGATTTTGTGAATGGTTGAAAAATGTCCGGCGTAAAAGTAGAATTTTAAGTCAATCGCTCCCCATCCTGCAAAAGAATTATCTGCAAAACCACAATAAAACCGAGTTTATCCATCAGTCATGAATACTATGAAACCAGCACTGTTAATACTCGCTGCGGGCGTGGGCTCCCGGTACGGAGGCCTCAAACAGGTAGACGGTATGGGGCCTGGCGGCGAAGCCATCCTGGAATATTCCGTTTACGATGCCATACGCGCCGGCTTCGGCAAGGTGGTGTTCGTCATCAGAAAAGAAATTGAAGCCGAGTTCCGCGAGCGGGTCGGCAAGCGAATTGAAAATCAGATTCAGACGGAATACGCCTTTCAGGAGTTCGATACAGCGCTCGACTGGCTTGCCACCATGCCTCACCGCGAAAAGCCGTGGGGAACCGGCCACGCCATACTTTCGGCAAGGGCACTGCTGACAGAGCCGTTTGCCACCATCAATGCAGACGACTTCTACGGTGAGCAGGCCTTCCGGACACTCTCGGATTTCCTGTCCGGCGATTGCTCTCCCAGTCAGTACGGCATGGTAGCCTATCAACTGGGCAATACCTTGTCGGAAAACGGAGCTGTTTCCCGCGGAGTCTGCTCCGTGGACGAGCAGGGATTTCTTGCTGATGTGGTGGAAAGAACCAAAATTGAACGCCGGGAGAACGGTATTTGCTTCACCGATGAAACCGGCGGCCAAACGCTTCTGGCCGACAACACACCGGTTTCCATGAACCTGTGGGGTATACACCACTCCGCACTGGATGAGTTCGAGAGTCAGTTCAAAGCGTTTGTCCAAAGTAATCTGGACAAGCCGCGGGCTGAATTTTACATACCAACTGTTATCAACAACCTGCTCGAAGCGGGTAAAATACGCCTGAAGGTGATGCATTCCGACAGCCAGTGGTACGGCGTAACTTATCCGGAGGACAAGGAGACGGTACAAAAGGCACTGGCAGCGATGAATTACCCGAAAGGGCTGTGGAAGTGAACCGAAATTGGTAACGGTTGTTTACAAACGAAATGACGAAAAATGCAAATTCCGGTCCAGGAAATCAGTCCCCCGAGACTGCCGGCCAGGAATATATCGAAGTCACGGGCGCCCGTGCGCACAACCTGAAGAATATTGATGTCCGAATCCCCCGAAACCGGCTCGTGGTTATCACCGGTGTCAGCGGCTCCGGAAAGAGTTCTCTGGCTTTCGACACCATCTATGCCGAGGGACAACGCCGTTTTATGGAAACGCTGTCCAGCTACGCCCGACAATTTATCGGCGAAATGGAGCGTCCGGATGTGGAGCAAATCACCGGACTGTCGCCGGTAATCTCCATTGAACAGAAAACCACCGGAAGAAATCCGCGCTCCACGGTTGGCACGGTAACAGAGGTGTATGATTTTCTGCGTCTTCTTTTCGCACGCGCAGGCGAGGCATACTCGTACGTTACTGGCGAAAAGATGATCCAGTACACTGAAGATCAGATTGTCGAAAATATTTCAACGAGATTTGCAGGCCATAAAATTGCGGTTCTCGCACCGGTAGTCAGATCCAGAAAGGGTCATTACCGCGAGCTGTTCGAACAAATACGCAAACAGGGTTATACGCGGGTCAGGGTTGACGGAGAGATGCAGGAAATCACCGCAGGCATGCAGGTGGACCGCTACAAGATTCACGACATAGAAATTGTGGTGGATCGCCTTCAAATGGGTGATGACCGCTCGGGCAGACTGGCTGAAAGTGTCAAAACAGCACTGAAACTGAGCGAAGGTCTCCTGCAGGTGGTCCCGCTCGACGGAAATACCACCGAGGCTGTTTACTCCCGAAATCTGATGTGCCCGGTATCCGGCATTTCCTACGACGAGCCGTCACCCAACACATTCTCTTTCAATTCACCTTACGGAATGTGTCAGCACTGCAAAGGGCTCGGAGAGGTACACGAGGTGGATATGGACCGGGTTATTCCCGACCGGAAGAAGAGTATCAACGAGGTCGGTATCGCACCACTGGGCGAAGTA
>CAIYFY010000380.1 GCA_903925535.1 uncultured Bacteroidota bacterium
CCGGGTTATTCGGACTGGTTGGTCGGGCGAATGCCTTCGAATAGAGTTCCAGAGACCGGTTTACATACTTTGAAATCGGTTTTTGGGATGGCCTCTCTCCTGAAGCAGGAGGGGGGCTTTTTTATTTTGCAGCTTCATATAATTATACTGCCTATATTAGCGGTTCAATTACATGGCATGAAAGACATTACAGATTTAACAGGCCGTATATTTTTATCGGCTATATTCATTTTCGAGGCAATAGATTCCGCCTTGTACTTTGAAAAAACAAAAGAAACAATGACCGGATACGGTTTGAACTGGAATCAGGATATGCTTCTGTCGGGGGCAATCTTCCTGCTTGCGGTAGGAGGTATCATGGTTTTACTGGGCTATCGCTCATCGCTGGGTGCAATCATGCTGATAATGTACTGGGTGCCTGTAACCTTTATTGTGGACGATTTCTGGAACTTCAACACACAAGTGGAGTTACGCCTGAAAAGCATTACATTCATGAAAAATATGGCCATCATCGGCGGGCTGCTGATGCTGATAGGAAAGGGCAGTGGCAGGTATAGTGTCAAACGCCTGCTTGCAACAACGAAGGTTGGGTAGCGGGGTCAGCGGACCCTCGCCTTACGTATCAGGCGGGAGAAATATCCCGGGAAGAAGCGTTTCAGATACACACCGAGTACTTCTTTGCCACCGATATAAACCTCTTCATCGCCGCGTTCGATGGAGGCCAGAATTTTGTAGGCCAGGCGTTCGGGCGACATACCCTTGTCAGTAGCCTCATCCATAGTCCCCAGCTTGTCGCCGCTGCCGGTGAGTGCGTTTATACTGACATTCGTACGTATGAATCCGGGACATACGAGCGTTATTTTGATTTGAGAATCTCCAAGTTCAGCTCGCAGGCTGTCAAAAAAGCCATGCAGGGCATGCTTGGATGCCGCGTATGCAGATCTGTACGGGGTGCCAAATTTCCCGGTCAGGCTGGTAATAGTAACTATATGACCAAGTTGATGAGTAATCATGCCTGGCAGAATTGCTTTCGTGACAGCTACTGTGCCGAAGTAATTCACATCCATCAGTTTCTTGTCTACGTCGAGTGTAGTGTCAAGTGCGAGAGAACGTTGGGATATTCCTCCGTTATTGATGAGTATATCCACTTTGCCTACACTCGAAACCATACTGTGAACAACTCCCGGGACAGCATTGTGATCGGAGAGATCCAGTTTTTGAACCGAGACCATACCGGCACCCAGCTCTTTGCAGCGGGATGCAACATTTCTGAGGGCATCTTCGTTTCTTGCAGAGAGTACAAGATGTGCTCCCTGACTGGCAAAGGCATGGGCGAGAGCTTCGCCTATTCCGGAGGAAGCGCCGGTAATCCACACTCTTTTATTGTTGAAAAAATCGGACATGGTTGTTCCTTTGTGGTAGTTTTACAAAAAAAATCACCGTGAAAATAGTAACACTTACGCTTAACCCGGCGCTGGACAAAAGTACAACAACTCTCCGGCTAATTCCAGAACAGAAACTCAGATGTACCGCGATGAAAACGGATGCTGGGGGTGGCGGAATCAACGTGTCGAAAGGAATCAGAAAACTTGGGGGCGAAAGTCTGGCAGTTTTCCCGTGTGGGGGAGTAAACGGCACATTACTCACCGGAATTCTGGGTCAGGAGGGCATAGATACGTCGGTATTGCAAGTAAGTGGTGAAACGAGAGAGAACATCTCGGTCACAGAAACAGATACCAACCAGCAGTTCCGTTTCACCCTACCCGGTATGACGCTGAGTCAGGAAGATGCAGACAGGTGCCTCAGGGTCGTAGAGAAGGCCAGACCGGATATTCTGGTGGCCAGTGGCAGTTTGCCACCGGGCTTGCCGGTTTCCTATTACGAGCAGGTGGCAGCGTTTGCGAAGAAAATTGGCGCCAGGCTGATACTGGATACATCCGGAGAAGCACTTTCAGCGGCAGCCGACGAAGGGCTTTATCTGTTAAAACCCAATCTGGCCGAACTGAGCGCCTTGTCGGGTGTGAGCCAGCTGGAGATGGATGAGGTGGACGATGCAGCACGGCTGATCATTGAGCAGGGGCAGTGCGAGATAGTAGTGGTCTCGCTGGGTGCACAGGGTGCCATGCTCGTTACCCGCGATCTGGTGAAGCATATTCCTGCGCCTCCCGTCAAGAAGCAGACTACCGTCGGCGCCGGCGACAGTATGGTCGCGGGGCTGGTGTGGACAATGAGTCAGGGCAAAACACCCGTGGAAATGGTACAGACAGGAGTGGCATGCGGCTCTGCAGCAACACTTAACAGAGGAACTGACCTCTTTGACAGGGCTGAAGTGGAAAGATTACTCAAGTGGATTCAGCAAAGATGTTGATGCTCTAATTTATTTTGTTGATTTTCAATGATTTGTACCTAAACAGGATAGAGATGCAAGGTAGAAGTCGGCGAATCATCCATTTCGCTGAACAGTCGGTGATTTTATAAAATAAAAGTTTGTTTTTATCTGAATTTTGTTTATTTTTTAGCTGCTTTTGCTTTATTTCAAAATTAAGTACTTGTTTTTAAAAAGTATTTCTGATTTTTCATAAAAATGCGGGCTCTCTCTAACTTTGCATGCGCGTAAAATCCTCTGATACGGATATTTTTCAGCTGACGAAAAGCAACAAGCATGACCAATTTAATACTATTTGGCCCTCCGGGATCGGGCAAAGGCACTCAGGCTGCCAAAATGATTGACAAGTACGGGCTCGTACACATCAGTACCGGAGATCTCTTCCGTTACGAGATGGGAAACAATACTCCGCTCGGGCTGGAGGCAAAATCCTATATGGCCAAGGGGGAGCTGGTGCCTGACAGCGTGACAATTGGTATGTTGCGAAATAAAGTGGATGCGCATCCGGACGCAGCGGGATTCATTTTCGACGGTTTTCCCCGAACGATTCCGCAGGCCGAGGCACTGGACGCATTGCTGGCGGAGAAGGGTTCATCTATCCATGCGCTTATTGCACTGCAATGCGATGATGAGGAAATCGTTCAGCGCATCAAAAAGCGGGGAGAGACCTCCGGCCGACCCGACGACAACGATGAGCATATTATTCGCAACAGGATTCAGGTTTACAAGAATGAAACCACCCCTGTTTTCGACTTTTACCACGAACAGGGCAAGAGTCACAGTATTGTTGGCATCGGAGAAATAGAGGAAATCTTTGGACGTATTTCAGCTGTGGTTGACCAGCTTTGAGCAGAATTATGACGGAGTTGTCGCATATCAACGCGGACGGGCAGGCCGAAATGGTGAATGTCGGTCAGAAGCACGCGACTCTTCGCACTGCCAGAGCCCGGGCAATCGTAACACTGCCTGAAGAAGTACTTGTCGCGCTCGCCGGCGATGGCCGGCTGTCGTCGCCCAAAGGCGATGTGTTTCAGATAGCGATACTGGCCGGAATTATGGCGGCCAAAAAAACAGGAGATCTCATACCGCTTTGTCACCCTTTGGGCCTTGATCATTGTCACCTCGATATTCAACTTTCCGGCAATGAGGTTATTATTGATTGCTCAGCCTCTCTTACGGCACGTACCGGAGTTGAAATGGAGGCTATGGTGGGCGCGAGCATTGCAGCCCTTACTATCTATGATATGTGCAAGGCCGTTTCACACGATATTGTCGTGAAGGAAATAAAACTCATGGAGAAAACCGGAGGAAAGCGTGATTTCAGCAGACAAACACAGGCATCCTGAACTGGCCAGACCCTCGATGGGTAATTTCGGACGCAACGAATGGGCCATCCTTGGAACATCATGTGGCAATATTCAGCAACTTGCCGGTTCGATTATTGAGGGCTTGTCGCATGCCTACGCCTGTGCGTACGCGGATACCACGCATAATTCGGGTGAAGCTCCGGGAGGAATGGCCGGACAGGGAGCCTTGTGTGAATATACCGACCTGTTGCACAGCCGGCAAGTAGTTTTAAGGCCGGACTCTGGTCCTTTTCAGCAAAGAGCAGTATTGAGTCGGGCAGATGTTGTTTTTGTAAACGGCAATCACCACGAGGCTGCACGACAGATTGTGGTAGTGGATACAACCAAAGAGGCATCCCTGCAGAAGCGATCTGCACAGCTGACCAATCCGGATCTGATTATACTTGCAAAGGGTGTTACTGCTCCCTTCCCCTGGCTGGCCGAATTGCTTCGGGACAGGCAGATTCCGGTACTGCAACTGGATGATATACCGGGAATAATTGCACGAATCCGGGAGCTGCTTGACAAGTGTATTCCTCCACTGAAGGGGCTGGTGCTGGCTGGCGGGAGGAGTTCGAGAATGGGAACGGACAAGGGAACCATCAGTTGGCACGGGATTCCGCAGCGTGAGTACGTATCAGGACTGCTCACCGGGTACTGCAGCGAGGTGTATTACTCATGCCGTGCGGATCAGGCTGCAGATTTGGCGCCCCATCCTGTAATAACCGATACATTTACCGATCTGGGCCCCTTTGGAGCTATATTATCGGCATTCAGACAAGATCCGGATGCTGCATGGCTGGTTTTGGCCTGCGATTTGCCCCTGTTCGACAGAGCGGCAGTGGACGAACTGGCAGCAGCCAGGTCACACAAGTCAGTAGCGACTGCGCTGAGACTTGACTCCGATTCATTTCCGGAGCCGCTGGTTGCGATATGGGAACCCAAAAGCTATCCGCTGTTGCTTGCTTTCCTCGCACAGGGAGTGTCGTGCCCGAGAAAGGTGCTGATTAATTCGGACACTTTTCTCAAAAATGCAAGTCGTCCGGAAACCCTTACAAACGTCAATGACAGCGCGGAGGCCGAAGAAATTCGCGCGCGGTATCCGGGTTTGTTTTCTACGGATTAATAATCAGGCCCAGAGGCGCTGAAACAGCAGTTTGGCAGCCAGCGCCAGAAAAGTGATACCGATAACCAGGTTGGCAATCCTGGCAATATTATTCACCTGTTGCAAAATTCTGGTGCTGAACCAGGCATACAGGCCAAACGCGCCGACGGTTCCTGTGCTGACACCGGCAGCAAAAATGAGCATATCATAGATATTGTCGCTCCACCATCCCTGTGCCTGAAGCCAGCTGCAATAGGTTACCCAGTAAGGAATTGCCAGAAGATTGAAAATACTGATCAGCACCCCTTTGTTGAAGTAAGACTTCAGCGATACGTCGTCAATTTCGCCGGGCTGACGCGGTTTTTGAGGCCAGAAGAGCAGATAAATACCGAGTGAAAGAAATACAACCGCAGCTACCCATTCAAATGCAGCCTTGAATGCGGGCATGACACCGACCAGTGCCACCGCGGCAAGAGCCTGAAAGTACTCAGCAAAGGCAGCGCCGGTTCCAAGTACCATGGCTGCTATAAAACTGCGCCGGATAGCTATGTACGCAACCGAAAGATTGATGAGTCCGGGAGGAAGGGAGCCGAGCAGACTTAGCACAAAACCTGCCAATAGTAGTTTCATCGCGGAAAGATCGGAATATATCCTGAAAACAAACGGCTCAGCCTTACCTTAGCGCTTTATTTTAACCGCATAATGACTGTAAGGCCCTCCGTGGGCGTGGCTGCCGCAGGAGAGTACACTGTCTTTGTGTGCAAACCCATCGTCAAATATGAAACACCTTCTTGCTTTCCTGCTCGTTTGCTCACTGCACCCTGTTTCTTTCGCACAGTCAACCCCTTATTTTCCCGAAGAGATGATTGTGACAGCAGACAACCTCAATATGCGCAGTGCACCCGGGAAAAACGCAGCAAAAACAGGCTCTCTCATCAAGGGTACAACAGTTCAGTTTCTCGAAGCCTGGAATAACGGCGAATATGTACAGCTTGATACGACAGATGAAAATTCCCCGTTCGGTCCGTGGCTGAAAGTTCGCTCGGGCAATAAATCCGGCTGGGTTTTCGGCTCCTACCTGGCAGGGACTACCGGACTTTATTATGAAGAATCATTACTCTTTGAAGAACCGGCAACGGAGCTTTTCAACTGGTACGGGGTTTATCAGCGCGATTCATTTGCCGATGAACTGAGAATGGTGAAAGTGACCCGGGGCAAGGTTACGGATGAGTTTACCGGTCAGGAACTCGATGTGCTTAAAACAGATCAGGAGGATGTCAGCAAGTTCCTGATTGCCAGCCGTACACCCCTGAAAACCGGATACTGTGGCCCGATGGGCTTTATGAATGTAGAGGAGGCTGGTTGTGTAAGCATGCTGAATCCCGGTACACAATTTGCAGTATATCCCGGCAACGATTCGGGCGATACGCTGATCAAGCCGGCATACGGTGTCGTGGTGACCGGCTGTGCAGAACTGGAGGGAATGATTGCGGTCATAAAAAACTTCAGGGTCAGTGTACTCGACTATGCCACAGAGCCATTGAAAGTACAAAATTTGACCCGCTGGCTGACTTCGGAGAACCCGGAGGAGGCGCCGATTGTTGAACTGTTATGGTTTGGTGACGTAGACCGCGACAACAAACCCGATATTATTTTTCAGGACTGTCCGTACGCAGGAGGATGCAGAGCTTCGCTTTATCTTTCCTCCCGGGCAAAACCCGATGAGTTGCTTCACAAGGTTTGTGAACACTTCTGGCCGGGTGAATAAAAAAAATCAGTAAAATGCAGGCAGACACCCTTGTAGTAAGAGAAAACGGGGAACACCGCAGTACAGCACCGCATGTTCTTCCCATCTACGCCACATCCTCCTTTGTCTTTGAAGATATCAGTCAGGGCATTGAAATCTTCAGGAATATCGAGAGTGGACACGTTTACAGCCGGTATGCCAATCCTACCGTGGATGCTGTTGCCGAAAAAATTGCGCTGCTGGAGAGTTTCGGAAGCGGGCAGACACCGTACGCCGTCATGACCAGCAGCGGTATGGCTGCTATCTCGACGCTTTTGATGGGCGTACTCAAATCCGGCGACAAAGTACTCACCCAGGGCGATTTGTACGGCGGAACAACCGAATTGCTCAAAAGCGTGCTGGGGAATTTCGGAGTGGAAACCCTATTCACCGATCTGAAAGACCTGGCGGGCACAGAGCTCCTGCTCCGGACAGAAGAAAATATCCGGATGATATACTGCGAGACACCTTCCAACCCGACACTGGCCTGCTATGATATTGCTTCCATAGCTGCACTCGCACATCAGTACGGAGCCTTGTGTGCCGTTGACAATACTTTCGCCACGCCAATGCTGCAGAAACCGCTGCTGCTCGGCGCCGATTTTGTCATTCATTCCACCACCAAATACCTGAACGGGCACGGTAATTCGATAGCCGGCGTGGTAGTGGGTTACGACCGAGATCTCATGCGCGGGGGTGTGTGGAAGGCCATGAAACTGGCCGGAACAAACTGTTCTCCCTTTGAAGCATGGCTGACATCGAACGGAATGAAGACACTGGCCCTCCGAATGGAACGGCATTGCTCCAATGCCATGAAAATTGCGACTTTTCTGTCGGGACATCCGGCAGTGGAGCGGGTGAATTATCCGGGATTAACCACTCATCCTGACCATGAACTGGCCAAAAAACAGATGAAAGGCGGCTTCGGCGGTATGCTCAGTTTCGAACTGAAGTCAGGTATGGAAGGTGCACTAAGATGTATGGACAGTCTGGAACTGTGTACACAGGCACCCACGCTGGGCGATGTGGACACGCTGATACTGCATCCGGCCTCTTCCTCACACCTGGCAGTACCCCGGGAAACAAGAATGGAAAACGGTATTACCGACGGACTCATCAGAGTATCTGTGGGAATTGAAAATCCGGATGACCTGATCGCCGATCTCGATCAGGCAATCAGTAAATGAAATGCAGGGTAATATGGAGTTCATCATTAAATTCCTGAAATTCGGGGTAGTAGGTGCATCGGGCGTAATTGTTGACTTCGGAATCACCTGGATCCTGAAAGAGTGGGTGAAAATAAACCGTTACGCAGCAAACAGTACCGGCTTCTTTGCTGCGGTCATCAGCAATTACATCCTGAACAGAATCTGGACTTTCCACAGCCATGATGCCGAAGTGGGAGTTCAGTTTGCCAAATTTCTGACAGTCTCCGCCGCAGGACTGGCCATGAATAATGCACTGATTTATTACTTCACCGAAAAGAGAGGCCTCCCGTTCTACTTCTCCAAGGCGGTGGCTACCGGAATTGTAATGATCTGGAACTTCGGCGTCAATTACCTGATTACATTCAGAACATAATATGAGGGCTGCTTACACGATTCTCCTGCTGATTTGTTCCAATATTTTCATGACGTTTGCCTGGTACGGGCACCTGAAATTTCAGCACCTCAAATTCTTTCAGAAGGCCGGCCTTTTTGGTATAATTGTGGCAAGCTGGCTGATTGCTTTCCTGGAATATTCGCTCATGGTTCCAGCCAACAGGATGGGCTACAAGGAAAATGGCGGCCCGTTTACACTCGTTCAGCTGAAAGTTATTCAGGAAGTTATTACCTTGCTCGTATTCACCGTGTTTACACTTTTACTGTTCCGCAACGAGCAGTTGAAGTGGAATCATTTTGTTGGATTTGTGTTTTTGATTCTGGCGGTGTATTTTATCAGGAAATGAATCAAATTTGCCCGATATGAAATACTTTTCACCTCTTCTTGTGCTTTTTTTGCTGTACGCATGTCAGGGTACAGACAACACCAACCAAACTGCCTCTGCTTTGAAACCTTCTGTCTTCAACGTCACTCCCTTTACGGCACCACACCCCGAGAAGAAACCCAAAGAGCTGGTTTCTGCTTTTGGCGACAAAAGAAATGATGAATATTACTGGCTTAATGAGCGGGAAAACCCCGACGTGGTAGCCTACCTTGAAGCTGAAAATCGCTACACGGATTCTGTGCTCGCACCGGTAGCTCAACTCAGAGAACAGCTCTATCAGGAAATGAAAGCGCGGATCAAGGAGGACGACTCTTCCGTTCCCTATTTCAAAAACGGCTACTGGTATATATCCAGGTATGAAACCGGGAAAGAGTATCCTGTCTATTCCAGAAAGAAAGGCTCGCAGGATGCAGCCGAGGAGCTGCTCATTGACGTAAATACGCTCGCCGCCGGAAAGGAATACTGCCAGCTGGGGGGTATCCAGGTGAGCCCCGATAACAGGATGATGGCCTATTCGGTTGATTACACTGGTCGTAACCTGTTCAGACTGTATTTCAGGGATCTTGAAACAGGCAAGGATTTGCCGGAGTCATTTGATATCGCAGGCAGTTTCTACTGGGCCAACGACAGCAAAACGCTGCTGTATGATACCAAGGACAAGGTTACTCTGCGCAACGATAAAATCTGGCGTCATACGCTGGGTACGCCGCATGCCAGGGATGTACTGATGTACCATGAAACGGATGAAACTCAGTATGCCTACCTCGACAAATCAAAATCGGAGCAGTATTTTTTCATCAATTCCGCCTACACACAAACGGTAGAAGTAAGGTATCTGAATGCTGACAATCCGGCGGGTTCTTTCACGGTCGTTCGTCCGAGGGAGGCCGGTTTCTACTACAATCTGGAACACTGGAATGACAAATTTGTCATACGTACCAACTGGAATGCGCCCAATTTCCGGATTATGGAGGCACCAGTTGCCGATCCCGGGTTCGGGAACTGGAAGGACGTACTTCCTCACAGGGAAGATGTGCTGATTGACGGTTTTGCTGTTTTCAGGGACTATCTGGTCACAGCCGAGCACAAGGGCGGACTGAGCCAGATTCACGTAGTCAGGTGGTCGGACAAGACGGATCATTACATTGCAACGGGAGAGGCTACCTATTCCTGCTACATTGAAAACAATCCGGAGTTCAATACCAATGTGCTGCGTTACGGATTTACTTCTCCCAAGACGCCAACTACAATCATTGATTATGATATGCAGAACCGCGCGGGGGAGGTGAAAAAGGTTGCTCCCGTGCTGGGCAATTTCAATCCGGACAATTACGAAACCGCACATATCTGGGTAACTGCCCGGGATGGTGTGAAAGTGCCTGTCTCCCTTGTATATAGAAAAGGCCTCCTTAAAGACGGATCAGCGCCCTGTTACCTCACCGGGTATGGAAGTTATGGAGCCAGTTATGATCCGTACTTTAACCGGGATCAGCTCAGTCTGCTTGACCGCGGATTTGTGGTGGGCATTGCTCACATACGGGGTGGCATGGAAATGGGATACAAATGGTACGAGGATGGCAAAATGCTGAAGAAGAAGAATACCTTCAACGATTTTGTTGATTGTTCGGAGTATCTGGTAAAAGAGAAGTACACCTCTTCTGATCGTCTGTTTATTGAGGGCCGTTCAGCTGGCGGACTCCTGATGGGTGCTGTTACCAATATGCGCCCCGATTTGTACAAGGGGGTGATTGCCGGTGTTCCGTTTGTAGATGTAATTACCACCATGAGCGATCCTTCCATACCGCTTACTACCGGCGAATATACCGAATGGGGTAATCCCGCAGTAAAGGAGGAATATGACTACATGAAGTCATACTCACCCTACGACAACCTGAAAAAGGGAGAATACCCGAATATGCTGGTACTCACTTCCTTCGCCGACTCGCAGGTTCAGTACTTTGAGCCGGCCAAGTACGTCGCAAAGCTCCGGGATTTGAAGACAGACAAGAACGTGCTGCTTTTCAAGACAAGCATGTCAGGGTCGCACGGAGGTGCCTCTGGCCGCTTCAAGCGACTGGAAGAGAAGGCAATGGAGTACTCCTGGATGATGGGTTTGCTCGGTATGGACGGTGCCGAACTGAAGAAATAAGGACCTGGTGCCCGTACGCGTGCTCAAGCTCCGCAGTAAAACGGGGCATTTCCGGTTCGCCGGAAATGCCCCGTTTGTGCTATTACCCGGCCCGGCGCTTTTTGAGTACCTGCATGGCTTTCAGGTATTGCATGGCCAGTCTGGTGATATTAACCCTGCTTGAGGACGTGTCGTCGCGCCAGATTACCGGCAGTTCACACATCCTGAGTCCCTGCCATTCGGCTACCGTGAGCAGTTCTGTGCTGAAGAACCATCCGTTGCTAACTGCACCGCCGTCCATCAGTGCGGACAGTCTTTCGCGTTTGAGCCATTTGAAGCCGCACATGCCGTCGGAAAATCTGACACCCAGATACATTTTCAGTATCAGATTGAACACCCTTGATGTGATTTCCCTTTTGACTGTACGTCCGATGACCCTGGATTTCCGGTGCAGCCGGGTGGCATAAACCAGATCAAACCCCTCGGAATTCAGGGCGTTGTAAGCCTGTAGAAAATGCGTCAGATCGGTGGCAAGATCCAGATCCATGTAGCCTACAATATCAGCCTGGCTTTGTTGCCAGGAGGTTTTAAGTGCCAGTCCCACGCCTTTTTCGGGTACTCTGACCAGATGAACTTCCGGCAGGTCATCGCCCAGCGCTGCGGCGATGTGCCTGGTATTGTCGGTGCTGCCGTTGTCGGCAATCACAATCCGCCACTGTCTTCGGTCGGGGAAGTGCTCCGCGAGGAAACCGTGGAGAATTCGTACCTGTCTGTCGAGGGTGGCCTCTTCATTCAGTACCGGAATAGTTACATCAAAGGTCATGGGTAAGTCAGTTTAGCCTTTCAGAACAGTTTCGATGCCTGCGAGTTCATCGGCGGTAAACGACATGTTTTTCAGCGTGCCGATATTGTCGAGCATTTGTTGCGGAGTGCTGGCTCCGAGGAGTACGGTGGTGACCCTTTCATCTCTGAGCAGCCAGGCTATCGCCATCTGCGCGAGCGATTGTCCGCGGCCGCGAGCCATTTCATTCAGGGCACGTACTTTGGCGAGTTTTTCTTCGCTGATTTTGGCTTCGTTCATATAACGCCCGTCCCTGACAGCGCGCGAGTTCTCCGGGAGTCCGTGCAGATACTTGTCGGTAAGCAGTCCCTGTTCCAGCGGAGAGAATACAATACTACCCACGCCTTCTCGTCCGAGGACATCGAGCAGCCCGTCTTCCACCCACCTGTCGAACATGGAGTATCGGGGCTGGTGGATGAGCAGGGGAGTGCCCATACTGCGCAAAATTTCGATGGCACGGGCAGTTTCTTCAGGTTTATACTGGGATATACCCACATACAGTGCCTTCCCCTGACGGACGATGTGATCAAGTGCACCCATTGTCTCTTCCAGGGGTGTATCGGGATCGGGGCGGTGATGGTAGAAAATATCCACGTAATCTACCCCCATGCGTTTCAGGCTCTGGTCGAGACTGGCGATGAGGTATTTGCGGGATCCGAGGTTTCCGTACGGTCCGGGCCACATATCCCATCCGGCCTTGGTGGAAAGGATCAGCTCATCGCGATAAGGTTTCCAGTCCTGGCGGAAGAGGCGACCGAAGTTTTCCTCTGCCGAGCCGAAAGGCGGTCCGTAATTGTTGGCCAGATCGAAGTGTGTAATACCGTAATCAAACGACGTGCGGAGAATATGCCGAGCCGTTTCGAGGTTGTCGGTATGACCAAAATTGTGCCACAGGCCGATACTCAGAACGGGAAGGAGTATTCCGCTTCTGCCGCAGCGGCGGTATTGCATCCTGTCGTAGCGCTCATCGGCTGCCACGTACTGTTTCGGGTCGTAAACGTCATTGATTTTCATGCTGCCGTCCAGGTTTTAAAATAAAAATTCCGGCGGCGAAGTTAGCGCAACTCAATGAGGTACAAGTCCGTTTTCCCGTTTTTTTATCGCTCTTTCCATGCTCTTTCCAGTGCTTCCCGGTCGTCGGGGTGCGCTATGGAAATAAGCGCTTTCGCGCGTTCGCCCAGATTTTTGCCATACAGATCAACTGCTCCGTACTCGGTAACAATCCAGTGCGCCTGAGACCGGGTAACCGTAACACCCGCCCCGACTTTAAGCGTGGGTACGATTTTGGACAGGCCCTTGTTGGTTCTCGAGCACATGGCGATAATCGGGATGCCATCCTGAGAGTGCGCAGCGCCGAGCATGAAATCCATTTGACCGCCTACTCCCGAGAACATCTGGGTGCCGATGGAATCAGCACATACCTGACCGCTGAGATCCACCTCCAGGGCGCTGTTGACTGCCACCACCCTGGGATTTCTGGAGATAATAACCGGATCGTTCACCCAGGAAATATCTTTGAAAACCAGTGCATGGTTGTCGTCTACATAGTCATACAGGTTCTGCGAGCCACCGGCGAATGACGTCACCGTCCGCCCTGGCAGCACTTTCTTTTTGCTGTTATTCACCACACCCGATTCCAGCAGGGGGAGCAGTCCGTCGCTGAACATCTCCGTATGCACACCGAGGTCTTTGTGTCCGGTCAGGCAACTCAGCACGGCATTCGGCATGGTGCCGATTCCCATTTGCATGGTGGCGCCGTCGGGCACCAGGGCCGCTACATGCCGGCCGATCTCCATTTCCTCTGCCGACGGGGCGGGGTAGGCTTTGACAGGCAGCGGGATATCTTCCTCTACAATAAAATCAATATCGCGCAGGTGCAGCACGCCGTCTCCTTGCGTACGCGGGAGATACCTGTTTACCTGGGCAATCACCAGGGTGGCAGACTGTACAGCGGCGAGCGCCACGTCTACAGAAGTGCTCAGGGAAACAAATCCGTGCTTGTCGGGTGCAGAAACACTGACGAGAGCCACATCGAGCGGAACCACGCGCCTGCGCAGGAGGATCGGGAGCTCGGCGAGCGCTACCGGTATGTAGTCAGCCCTTTTTTCACGTACGGCCTGTCGTACATTATCACCCATAAAGAAAGAGTTGTCAGAGAAAATCCCTCTGAACTCTTCGCCAATGAGGGGAAAAGAGCCGTTGAGGTGCAGGTGGTACAGACGCACATACTGAAGGTCACCGGATACCTCCGCAAGCGCGTTCACCAGAGCCTGGGGAATGGCAGATGCACCGTGAATAAAGACATGATCACCACTTTTTACTTTCTTGGCAGCTTCTGTGGCTGTTATTTTTTCCGCGAGTTTCATCGTGTTCATTTTGATAGTTGCTATCAGGTTCGTTGATTTCGGCAGCAAAATTTCAGGTATATTGCGTCCTGAAAAAAAACCGGGATCATGTGTACCAATGACGTATCTCACTGTCCCGGCCTCGCAAATACACCCACTTTTGTATCATGAAGGACCGCAAACATAAGCCAAATACCGTTGAAATTATCGGTTTAAGTACGTCAGAAGCTATTGAGAGAAGAAAACAGTACGGGAGCAATGTGCTCACCTCGGCAAAAAAAAACCATTTGCTTCGCAGCATACTGAATATTGTCAGGGAGCCCATGTTTCTGCTGCTGGCGGTGGCCTGTGCGCTGTATTTTTTTCTGGGGGATACTGCCGAGGCGATTATGATGCTTGTTTCCATTGCCTTTGTAGCCGGCATTGAAATATTTCAGGAGACGAAAAGCGAAAAGGCGCTGGAAGCGCTCAGGGAATTCACTGAAGCAAATGTACGGGTGTTGCGTGACGGAAGCTGGACTGAATTGCCTGCTGCCGGGCTTGTCCCCGGGGACGTAGTGACCATTGGAGAAGGCGAGCGGGTTCCTGCCGATGGTGAAGTACTCAAACAACACGATCTGTCGGTCGAGGAGGCCGTCCTGACTGGCGAAAGTCTGCCGGTGGACAAAAAAGCCGGAGATAATCTGTTCCAGGGTACTACTGTAGCCGCCGGACAGGGGATATTCAGAATTGCCGCTACAGGTAATAACACAGAACTCGGGAAACTGGGCAAGTCCATTGAGGCAATTGATCCCGTGCCAACACCCCTGCAACTGCAACTGGAGAGATTCGTCAGGCAGATGGGCATTTTTGGCATTATTGCCTTCTCACTGGCCTTCTTTTTAAATATTTCCGCCGAAAATGATTTCTGGCAGGCATTACTGCTTTCCCTGACCATAGCCATGGCCCTGCTTCCGGAAGAAATACCGGTGGCCTTCACCACGTTCATGGCACTGGGTAGCTACCGGATGGTGAAATCGGGTATTCTGGTGAAACAGCCCAAAACAGTAGAGAGTCTGGGATCTGCTACCGTTATCTGTCTTGACAAAACGGGTACCATCACCGAAAACCGTATGTCAGTGGCAGAGGTCGTTTCATTTTCCGACGACAATGAAGAAAGCGTGCTGGATTACGCCTGGTGGGCGAGCGAGCCGGATCCTTTTGATGCCATGGAAAAAGCCATCAGAGACAGAATTGTCGAGCGTGGCCGCGATCCGAGAAAGGGTTACCACCTTGTCCATGAATATCCGCTGGGAGGACGTCCACCCATGATGACACATGTCTGGAGCAACCCCGGAGGACATCAGGTAGTTGCCTGCAAGGGAGCTGTGGAGCGCATTCTTTCTGCCTGCAGCTCCGGGGAGAATTTGCGCAGCCGCGTCATGGATCTTACCGAGGAAATGGCCGCCAAAGGATACAGGGTTCTCGGTGTGGCAAGTGTTGTTCACAACAGTCCTTTCCCGGTCGAGCAGGACGATTTTGACTGGAAATTCGAGGGGATAGTAGCCTTCTTTGATCCACCCAAGGAGAATGTGGGAGAGGTGTTCGGCACGTTCTACGCTGCGGGCATCCGGGTGATGATGATTACCGGCGACCATACGGCAACTGCGCGCAACATTGCGCGTTCTGTTGGTCTGCAGGGATGGGAACTGGCGCTCACCGGTCAGGAGATAATGGAGCTGGATGACCATTCGCTCAGGGATGCAGTAAAGCGGGTTAATGTATATGCGCGTATGTTTCCTGACGCCAAACTGCGTATTGTACAGGCACTACAGGCCAATGGGGAGATTGTGGCCATGTCAGGCGACGGAGTGAACGACGGACCGGCTCTGAAGGCTGCACAGATCGGGGTAGCCATGGGTGCCCGTGGTACAGATATTGCCAAGCGAGCTGCCTCACTGGTTCTGCTGAACGACGATCTGGGCAGTATGACCACTGCCGTTCAGCAGGGGCGCCGCATCTACGACAACCTTCGGAAGGCCATACGATATATCATCAGTATACATTTACCCATTATCATGGCAGTAATGGTACCGCTGCTCTTCGGATGGGAGTACACGCACATCCTGCTCCCGCTGCATGTTATTTTTCTGGAACTGGTCATGGATCCCATGGCAGCCATCGGCTTTGAAAACGAGCCGGCCGAACCCAATCTCATGCGAAAGCCTCCGCGCGGGCGCGGGGTATCGCTGTTCACCACCCCGGAACTCGGAATGACGCTGCTGCAGGGTATCGTGCTGGGTGCCGCTGTGCTGTTTGCCTATCGTTTTGCTGTTGACAAGGGGTACGAGGAAGACGCCGTCAGGGCGTACGTATTTGGCACCATGGTGTTTGGCAATCTGTTTCTGACGTTGACAAATCGCTCGTTCGACTACACTTTCCTGAAAACCGTCACCTACGAAAATCCTTTCTTGTGGCGTATTCTGGGCCTTTCCCTCGTGATGCTTGGCATCGTGCTGTACGCACCGCCAGTTGCTTCGCTGTTCCGTGTGAGCATATTGCACGCGGATGATCTCGGCTGGTGTGCGCTGTTTGCTTTCATCGGGGTAGCCTGGTTTGAAGTATGGAAAGCAGTCAGCATCCGGTTGGGAAAGGGTACTTCAAAAGGGTAGCGGGCCGTTTTGTCACAGTGCAGGGTGTTTTCCTGGAAACAAATACGCACATCCAGTTGTTTTATTCGAAAAATCAGACATGAAACCTGTTTTTATCGGAATTCTGCTCCTGCTGTTGCTGATGTTTATTTTTCAGGCATGTGCTCTTTTCTCTTCGAATGGTACTGAACAGCAGGCTTATCAGGTTGTCAGGCGCGGAAAGGATTTCGAGGTGCGCTATTATCCGGAGGCTACCATGGCTACTGTCACAGCCGGCGCGAGTACGTACAAGGAGTTGGGCAATTCCGGTTTCCGGAAGCTTGCCGGTTATATTTTTGGCGGAAATCAGCAAAATCAACAGATTGCCATGACGGCTCCCGTGCACATGGAAATGACCGATACCGCTTCTTCCATGAGTTTTGTGATGCCTGCCCGTTACTCCAGGGATCAGTTGCCAGCGCCCGTCAACCCCGAGGTTGTAATCAAATCTGTACCAGCCGAGTACGTCGCTGTGATCAGTTTCGGAGGATTCGCTTCAGAGAGCAAGATAAACCGTTACTCGGAACGGCTCCGGAAAGCACTGGAAAAACAGGGTATTCAGTACACCGGGAATTTCAGGTATCTGGGTTATAATCCGCCTTTTCAGCTGCTTGGCAGGCGAAACGAAATCGTGGCGCGCATTGCGGCCCCTCCCGGGGATATGCAGTAACTGATCTCACTTTCTCTTTACACGGTTCAGTTCCGTCTCAAAAGCTCTGACTTATTTTTCGGCCCCGGTCAGTCTGGCGGTGTCGGAAGCCAGTGCCGGAAGCATATAACCACCGGAGTCGAATCTTGTGCC
>CAIYFY010000381.1 GCA_903925535.1 uncultured Bacteroidota bacterium
GATCTCTGCCTCATGCAGTACCTGACTTCTGATGTCTGTGCCACCATAAATCTCGCGGAGCATCTTGGCATTTTCAATCTCATCCTGGTTCAGTGTTTCTTTTTCAGCCAGGCTGTCATCACCCTTGAGTGACGCATGCAAAAGTCTTTTGAGGCTGATGCCCGGTTTTTCAGGAACCAGCTTTGCCAGGATATTGGATTCAATCAGGGGGAGGTCCATGGTGCGGGCAACATCTTTGATGCTCATTTTGGCGGCCATGGTACCATAAGTGACGATTTGAGCCACCTGGTTCTTACCGTATTTGTCCACCACATAATCAATCACCTTTTGCCGGCCCTCATCGTCGAAGTCCGTGTCAATATCGGGCATGGACTTCCGGTCGGGATTGAGAAATCGCTCGAACAGCAGCTGGTACTTGATGGGATCAATGTTGGTAATACCTATACAGTAGGCAACGGCACTACCGGCTGCAGATCCGCGACCCGGGCCCACGAATACGCCCAGATCCCTGCCCGCCTTGATAAAATCTGATACAATAAGGAAGTAACCGGCGAATCCCATTGTTTTGATGGTATTCAGCTCAAAGTTCAGGCGTTCCTCTACTTCCGGGGTGATTTCCCTGTATCGTTCCCGGGCACCTTCGAATGTGATATGCCGCAGATAGTCGTCCTGCGTGAGAAATTCCCTCGGTATGACAAAATTGGGCAGCAGAATGTCCTGTTTCAGTTTCAGGTGCTCGCATTTGTCAACAATCTCCAGGGTATTGTCGAGTGCCTGCGGGACATCCTGAAAAAGAGCTCCCATTTCAGCCTGTGTTTTGAAATAGAACTGGTCGTTCCAGAAGGCGAAACGACCGCCCTTCATCACAGTGCCTTCATCCATAAATTCGCGGATAGGTGGCGTCGCCTGCTTCTCTCCGGTATTGATACATAGCAGGATATCGTGTGCATTGGAGTCCTTCTGGTCTATGTAGTGCGAGTCATTGGTGCAGATAACCTTCACATTGTACTCTTTTGCCCATTTGAGCAGCACTTCATTCACCTGGTCCTGTTCGGCCATCTGGTGGCGCTGAATTTCTATGTAATAGTCTTCACCGAAAAGATCGAGCCACCATTCGAACTCCTTCCGCGCCGCCTGCTCCCCCTTTTTCAGGATGGCCTGCGGTACCATGGCACCGATACAGCAGGAGGTGGCTATCAGTCCCTCGTGATGCTGGAGAATCAGTTCCTTGTCAATACGCGGATATTTGCCGTAGAGGCCCTCCATGTAGCCGAGTGAGCACAGTTTCACCAGATTCTTGTAACCCTCGGCATTTTTGGCCAGAAAAAGCTGGTGAAAGCGCCTGTCTTTGTCCTCCTTGGTGAAGGTGCGGCGGTGCCGGTCCTGAACCACATAGAATTCGCAGCCTACGATGGGCTTTACACCCTCGTGTTTGGCCGCTTCAGCTACGAACTGAAACACACCGAACATATTCCCGTGATCGGTGATGGCGAGGGCTTTCATGCCATCGGCAGCGGCTTTTTTGAATAAACCGGGAATAGAGGCGGCACCATCGAGCAGCGAGAACTGCGTATGGCAGTGCAGGTGGGCAAAATTCGGCATATTGAGAGGATATTGGTCTTGTTGACCCCAAAGTTACGCGAATCTGCATAATCTGGAGACGCGGCTGGTCACTTCTTCTGCTGTTTGTTGATAACTTTTACTTCACCGGCTCGAGGGCGATCTGTATTTCAATAACGGGCTTTTCGGTAACGGCCTCAATTTCAAGCGTAACAGTGATATCATCTATCAGGTTGTCATTTTTGAGGGCAAAGAACCAGGTTCCCTCCAGCGGGGTATATCTGCGCTGAACATCTATGTTGATATTTCCCTGATGAACAAATGCCTGATAGGGTTCTTCTTTCGAGAATTTCTGCCAGTTTTCCCAGTCGGTGATTGCATAGGTTACATCTTCCCCGGTAGTGGAAATAGTCATGTCTATGGCTGCACCAAGTGCAAAGGCAGCGAGTGCCGTTTCGGGCTGTAAGGTCATCAGTTTCATGGAGCCGCTGCGGAGTGCCTGACTGAGCTTGCGTGCATCGAGTTGTCGCGCTTCACTGGAGCCCTGACCCACAGAAATCCGGTAGGCCCACTGCCGGGTGCCGGGCGGCAGGGTGAACTGCCAGGCGTTGACCGGATTGGTTGTGTACATCTTTTTGGCGCTCACGGTAACCTGACCGCTCATGGAAACCATGACGGTGTCCATGCCTGTCTGTACGCTCGTGCGTACCTCCCTGAAAACAGGAAATTCATTCGGATCCCAGGGGACTGCGGTGGAAAAACGGGTAGTTTCCTTGCCCGCAGGGGTTCGATGCAGGGTAAAACGACATATTTTTTTTCCGGCGCCGCTTTCATTGAAGCGCAACTGATAGATACCTGTATGCGGTATGCGTATTATCTGGCGTGCAACGGAATCGGTCTCATACCGGCTGAAAATGGTTTTTCCGGCAAATGGTATGAATTCGATGTTTTTTATCTTTTTCCCGCTGAGTTCCGCAGCGGTCAGTTCCACAGCATCCCCCTCGGCAAAGGCATATGTGAAAGTTTGCTGTCCGTCCATCCGGAAGGTCTGATCGGCTACCGGAATGGCTTTCTGTGCTCCTGATAACCATGGAAGATGGATGCATGCAATCAGTGCAAATTGCCGGATAATAGCTGTTTTCATCTTTCCTGATCCTCTTTTTCAAAGTGATAATTGCGCAATTTCGGGGCTTTCCACCAGGTGATGCCCACCACCAGCATGGTCATCAGTCCGCCGAAGACAACGGAAGGAACCGTACCCATCGCTCTGGCGGCCAGTCCGCTCTCAAAAGCCCCCAGTTCGTTGGAAGAAGTGATAAACATGGAGTTCACGGAAGACACGCGCCCGCGCATGTTGTCGGGTGTCTGAAACTGAAGAAGTGCGGCTCTGATGAATACGCTGACCTCGTCCAGCATGCCAGCCACGAGCAACACCCCGAATGAGAGGTAAAAATTGGTGCTTAACCCGAAGATGATGATACAGACGCCAAATCCTGCCACACAGGCCAGCATCACTTTTCCTGCACCCCTGCCCAGCGGACGGTGCGCCAGAAAAAGTGCCATGCTGATGGCCCCCACCGACATGGCAGCGCGGAGTATGCCGGCGCCTTCAGGGCCGACGTGCAGGATGTCTTTGGCAAAAACCGGCAATAAAGCCACGGCACCGCCAAAGAACACAGCAAACAGATCCATGGCGATGGCTGCGATAATCAGCTGATTGCTGAAGGCAAACTGCAGTCCCTCCGCTATTCGCTTTACCGCGGACTCTCCTTCTACCGGTCTGGGTGAAGGTCGCGGTGGTATCTGCATACAGAATAAGAATGCCAGTGAACAGAGTACAGTCATAACGGCAAAGGTGATTTTCACCCCTGCAAAACCGTAAATCAGTCCGCCAATGCCAAGTCCTGTAATACTCGCTACCTCCCAGGTGCTGCTGTTCCAGGTTATGGCATTCTGCAGACGGTCGCGATCCACAATCTGCGACAAAAAGGCAAAGTTGGTGGGGCTGAAAAATCCGCGGGCAATTCCCGTAAAGAAGATGATGACGTACAAGAAGCCGAGGATGACCGATTTTGTGCTGTTTTCGCTGCAGTAAGCCAGTGTAAGCAGCGATGCTGAACAAAGAACCAGCACAGACAGGCAGATGGCCAGGATATTGCGTTTGTTGTACTTGTCAGCCAGATGCCCCGCCCACAAACTGATGCCTATCGCAGGTACAGCTTCGGTCAGTCCGATCAGACCGAGCATCAACGGGTCGTTGGTAAGTTCATACACATAGTATCCGACCGACACCGACATTATCTGAACGGTCAGGGTCGTCATCAGGCGCATGAGCAGGAACCAGCGGAAATCGCGGACCCGAAGTGCCGCGTAGGCGTCATTTTTTTGTTTTGTCATTGTTTCAATGTGCTTGCAAAAGAACAAAATTTTTGCCGCCCTGTTTTACTGGCATGGAACGAATCTCTGTTTTTGATATCTTTAAGATCGGCATTGGTCCGAGCAGCTCGCATACAATGGGTCCCTGGCGCGCCGCGCAGCGTTTTCTGAGGGAAATCAGTCTGGATAAAGTAGCCGCCGTTCAGGTGGAACTGTATGGCTCTCTGGCCAAAACCGGCAGGGGACACGGCACCGACCTCGCGGTACAGCTCGGCCTCAACGGCGATGATCCCGTGACAATCCCGGTGGAAGCGGTCAACCCTACCATTGAACATATTGCGGCTACCAGAACCATCAAACTCAATGGCGGGAGAAGTATCCCTTTCAGCCCCGACAGTGATATTGTCTTTTATTTTGACCAGTCGCTTCCACACCACGCCAATGGACTCATCTTCAGGGCTTTTTATTCGGATGGGGGAGGAGAGAGCCATACCTACTATTCCGTGGGTGGCGGATTTGTGGTCAAGGAGGGAGAGGAAGATGCTGCAGGATCGGTTACGCTCCCGTTTCCTGTTGACCGCGGTGAAGACCTGGAGCGCTGGTGCAAACAGGAAAACAAGGCGATTCACGAGATAGTCATGCTCAATGAACTCAGCTGGCGCCCCGCCGAAAAAGTCCGTACCGACCTGATGCAGATCTGGGAGGTCATGAAGCAGTGTATTTACAAAGGTTGCCACACAGAAGGTATTTTGCCCGGCGGACTGGGTGTAACGAGGAGAGCAGCGCCCCTGAGTCATCGTCTGCTGGCGGGCAAGCCTTACTCCAACGCCAATGAATGGATACTGCAGATTGGCCGGGGAGGCCATACCTTCCAGGACATATTGAAGTGGGTAAGTTGCTTCGCACTGGCTGTCAACGAGGAAAATGCAGCTTTCAGCCGGGTCGTCACGGCACCTACCAACGGCGCTGCAGGGGTAATCCCCGCTGTACTCATGTATCATGTGTGCTTCAGTGAGCGGTATGTGGAGAGTGATATTGTGAAGTTTATGCTTACTGCCGGTGAAATAGGCAGTCTTTTTAAGAAGGGAGCCACCATATCTGCAGCCATGGGTGGCTGTCAGGCCGAAATAGGCGTTTCATCTGCCATGGCCGCAGCCGCACTCACAGAATGTCTGGGTGGTACCTATGATCAAGCCATGATGGCCGCGGAAATAGCCATGGAACATCACCTTGGCATGACCTGCGATCCTATTGGCGGACTGGTGCAGGTGCCTTGCATAGAACGAAATACCATGGGGGCTATCAAGGCCATCACGGCGAGTCAGATAGCGCTCGAGAGCAATCCCGATCTGGCCAAGGTCACGCTCGATGCAGTCATCAGAACCATGAAGGAAACTGCCCACGACATGGACCACAAATACAAGGAAACCGCTGATGGAGGACTGGCCCTGCACATCCCTGTAAACGTGGTGGAATGTTAATTTTTTAAAATGTGAATTCGTCCGAAAAGCGTGATTATTAGCGTCTTGCGCTAAAAAAAACCGTTTATCGGCCACGATTGTACAGAACTGACTATATTAGCGCCGCTCTCCTTGCCGGAGGGCACGGTTTTTGTGACAGAACTACCGGATTGCCGCAGTCGTCCCTGCGGTGCACATCTCCCGTTTTTCTGAATTTGCCGCATGGATGCCCGTTCCCCGGGTTCCCTGCCGGATAAAAACCATAAGCTGATGGTTATAACTTTTACACACCTGAGGAGTTCCCTGCTCCGTTCCGTAATCGCTGTCGCGCTTTTTTTCCCCTCTTCACAGACTGCCACCGCGCAGTGCACGCTGATCTGCAACGACTTGCTGCAGATCGCGCTTGATCAGAACTGTGAGGCGGAAATCATGCCTGATGATGTGCTGGAGGGCAATAACTGCCCCAACGGCAACCTGCAGGTACAGGTGAAGATAAATGGTGTCTGGACGCCCTCAACGGGTAACTTCGTGGCAACAGGCGCGAACATCAACCAGACCCTGCAGTACAGGGTCCGCGACCTGATTTCCGGCAACTCATGTTCGGGCAATATCACCATCAGGGATAATATCAAGCCGGTTTTGTCCTGTCAGGACATCTTTTTGAATTGCGCGGTTACTTCTTACTCACCCGCTTATCTGGATGGAACACTTGGCATTGCCCAGGCTTATCCGGATATTGTTGACAACTGCAATAACAGTACCCTGTCTTATGTGGACACCTGGGGACAGGTTGCCTGTGGAGCAACGATCAACGGCCAGTCGGGGATGAGTGCCTATATTCTCAGAAAATGGATGGCAGCCGATGCAAGCGGCAATACAGGCTCCTGCAACCAGTACTTGTACTTTGAACGCAAGAGACTCACAGATCTCACCCTGCCAGCCGCCATTACCCTGGGTTGTCAGTCGCCCGGTACGGAGCCTCAGGTCACGGGAGTTCCGCGGATTAAACAGTTTGGTCTCGACTGGCCGATCTGGCCCTCTGACGGCTTTTGTGACTTCAGTTCCACCTATACCGACCTGCCTATTGAAGTCTGTGACGGCTCCAAAACCATCGTGCGTACATGGGTAATTCACGAATCCTGCTTCCCCGCAGGCTCCTCCAATCCGCTTAATCATGTTCAGGTTATCAAAGTGGTGGATACGCTGCCACCTGTTCCGCAGTGCCCCGAAAACGTAACAGTAAGCACCAATCCAAATGATTGCCAGCGGGACTACAATCTACCGGATTTCATTGTAGCCGATTCATGCTCGAGGATGTCGTCACTTACAGCCTACTGGACCGATTATAACGGTATTGGCAGAGGACTGAATGGCTCTTTTACCACTTTCCCGGGCAATAACCCGTGGGCACCTGATACCATGGCTATACTTGGATTTGCCAATGATCTGCCCGTAGGCGACAACCCCGTCAGGTATATCATGTCTGACGACTGCGGAAACACTTCTGTCTGCAATTTCATCGTCACGGTGATAGAGGACGTCCCGCCAACGGCTGCCTGCGACGAGAGCACCATTGTTGCCCTGAATGTGGATGATCCTTTCGACTGCTACCTCCCCGGAACGGGAGGATGCGACTTCGCGGGCGTCACCTGGGTGCGCGCATCCACATTCGATGACGGCTCTTATGACGAGTGCAATAATATCAAGTTCAGCATCAGGCGTGCTGAACCTTACTCCGACTGTATCCTGAACCTGAACAATGTGAGCGGAACCCCCGGCTGTTCTGATGGAATCCAGGATCCGGTCAGCGAGTTTGAACGGGCTACAGCCGAAGGAGATTCCATCAAGTTCTACTGCTGTGAGGTAGGTACCACCCAAACTGTTATTCTGCGTGTATATCAGCTCAATCCCGATGGCTCATTTACGCTCGACTGGAGTGGCGAACCGCTGTACAACGAGTGTGCTATTCAGGTGCAGGTGCAGGACAGGATAAAACCCACCTGTACACCGCCGCCCAACTATACCGTATCCTGTGAACAGTTCGATCCGAGTCTGTGGCTCTACGGAAAGGCAACTGTCAGTGACAACTGCACCCTGGATTCAACCAAAGTGTATCTCGGGCAGAAAGGTCTGACGCACTCGGCCAGCTATACAAATTTTGATACCCTGTGCAATAAGGGCACTATTGTCAGAACATTCAGGGCTTTCGACCGCTCGGGCTTCTCCAGTCAGTGTACCCAGCGGGTTGTGGTGAACTACGAACAGGATTACTTCGTGAAGTTTCCCGATGACAAGATAATTGCCGTCTGTGATGGCAGTGGCAGTTACGGGGAGCCTGAATTTTACGGTGAGGACTGCGAATTGCTGGGTGTAACCTATGAAGATCAAATCTTTACTGTGGTACCGGATGCCTGCTTTATGATCGAGCGGAGCTGGAAAATTATCAACTGGTGCACTTATGATCCCGGCGGACAGTGCGTCAATGTGCCAAATCCGAATCCAAATGCTATTACCAACCACCCGACCAATCTTCCGGGGCCGATCGTCTCTCCGATACAAACGGCAGGCGACCCGTGGAAGTCAACGGTTGTGAAAGTGAATGCAGCAGACCCGACGCCAACCAACTATTCTGTTTTTTACAACCCCAATGCGAACTGCTACTCCTACAAGCAGATTATCAAAATCAGCGACGGACAGGCACCGGTGATACAGTGTGTGGCATCGCCCGACACAATATGTGATATTTCCACCAACGATGCTGCCCTCTGGAATCAGATGTACTGGTGGGACAATATTCACCAGACACACGACCTGAGCGATGCCCCCTCTGATATCTGTATTTCTGCCTCCGATGCCTGCAGCGGAGCAGATGTCAATATTGAATATCAGCTTCTCCTCGATCTCGATGGTGATGGTGTGATGGAGACCAGAATAAACAGTACACAACTGGGCTCGCAGCCCGGTGGCCTCGGATGGAACAATATTCCTTACGGCAACCTGACTGGTACACCCGTCTTCAGACAATTTGACGGCCGCGCAGTTCAGAATAACCAGAAATGGGGCTTTGCCATTCAGGAAACAGTGAATGGTAATACCAAAACAGCCTGTGTGAAATTTAACACGCAGGTGGCCCAGGGAGTGTATGTTACCCCGCAATTGCCTTACGGAAACCACAAAATCAAGTGGATTGTATCAGACGGCTGCGGAAACGAAAGAGTATGCGAGTATGCAATTGTGGTCAGGGACTGCAGGGCGCCCAATGTGGTTTGCTTCAACGGTCTGGCTGTAAACATCATGCCAACTGGTTCGATAACCATGTTTGTTTCCGATTTTCTGCAGTTTTCAGACGACAATGCCACTCCTGCCGGTATGATACGCTACGGCGTGCGCAAATCGGGAACCGGTACAGGTTTCCCTTTCGACTCCGGTGGCAATCCGGTAACATCAGTCACTTTTGACTGCAATGATCTGGGTACACAGGGTGTGGAGCTGTGGGCTGTTGATCTGTACGGCAATGCAGATTTCTGCGAAACGTACATACTGGTGCAGGACAATACAGGTACATGCAGCGCAGGGTCAAAAGCTTCTGTGTCGGGTGCCCTGAAGACAAAAACACAGGAAGGGGTGGAAGGTGCAGAGGTGATACTCGACGGCACACCGCCCAACGGACTCCCTTCCCTGAGTGTGTTCGGTCTGACCAACAGCGATGGTATTTACGCCTTCTCCAATGCGATTCCGCTCGGTTCCGACTATACCATCACGCCTTTCCGCGACGATAACCACCTGAACGGGGTCTCTACTTTTGATATCGTTCTTATTTCCAAACATATTCTTGGAACACAGCCGCTTTCGAGTCCCTACGATATTATCGCCGCCGATGCCAACAAGTCCAATTCCGTTACCACCTTTGATATCGTGGAAATTCGCAAACTGGTGCTCGGAGTGTATCAGAGTCTGCCCGACAAC
>CAIYFY010000382.1 GCA_903925535.1 uncultured Bacteroidota bacterium
CCTGAATGTTGTCGTCACCTTTGAAATACTTGAACTGACACAGGGCAACTCCTGCCGGTTTGCTTTGCTTGTAGAAAACAAGATATCCGAAACTGGTGCCCTTTGGCGGATGCTTTTCTACCACAGACAGGAAGTGGCGCTGAAGGAAGATATCTTCGGCGGGAGCTGCAATATCCCAGTCGGAGTTTACTTCCTGTATGGAACGGAAGAAACGATAATCAACGTGGGCTGGCGGGTTCAAGGTGAAATTGTCGGGTCTGGTGAGGGTGGTTGTGTTCATTACTTCGGATTAAGCCTTCAGTAGAAACGCTGTAACAAACAATAGGTTTTCAGCTTTGTGCAACATTCCATTTTTTTATTTCGGCAAGGGCCTCCTTTTCGTCGCCCCAACCCAAAACGGTAAGGGTTCCCAGTCCGTCGTAGTACATGAAGAACAACTCGAGTATATGTCTGATGATACTGTAATCGCGCTGAAATGTTTCCCAGTCTGTTGCTGTGATGATGCGCTGTTCCGGGTTGGCCGGAACAGCGAGCACCTTGTGGTCGAGTTCACCCAGATCGCTGAGCTTTAACAGTCCGACGGGTATTACCTCCACCACCGAACCTGTTGGTATATGTTCAGCGAGCAGCAGTACGTCGAGCGGGTCGCCATCACCTCCGCGGCTTTTTTCCATCCTGGTGGAGGGGATGAAGCCATAGTTGACCGGGTAGGAGAGGAAATTCACCTTCCGTACCTTTCCGTCGCGCAAATCGGGCTGAAAGCACAATTTTTCGCGGTTATACTCGTACTTGGTATTCGTACCAGCCGGTATTTCAATGACAGCCTGCAGGTTGCCAGCCGGTGTGAATGAGGGTAGCTCCAGATGGTTCATATTTCCTTTTCTATGAGATAACTGTTTCTGATACTGGAGTTTCTGTTGATCATCTCTGCCAGAAAACCGGTCAGAAACAGCTGAGTACCCACTATCAGAGCCAGAATACCGAAGAAGAAAAGCGGACGCTCGGCAATGCCATATTCCTGATATACGATCTTGGAAATGGTAAGCCAGATCAGGATGGCTGTTCCTATCAAAAAAGAGAAGAAGCCCAGTGTTCCGAAGAAGTGCATCGGCCTTTTCCCGAATTTGCCTACAAACGATATACTGATCAGGTCGAGCGGACCGTTGATGAACCGCTCCAGTCCGCCGAATTTGGTTGAGCCGTACTGCCGTGCCCTGTGTTCCACCACTTTTTCTCCTATTCTGTTGAAACCAGCCCATTTGGCAATCACCGGAATATATCGGTGCATTTCGCCATATACTTCGATCGTCTTTACCACATCGTTCCGGTAGGCTTTGAGGCCGCAGTTGAAGTCATGCAGATGAATTCCGCTCATCCACCGGGTAACAGCATTGAAGAGTTTGGTGGGTATGGTTTTACTGACGGGATCATGCCGCACTTTTTTCCAGCCGCTGACGAGGTCGTACCTGTCTTCGCGGATCATCCGGCAGAGTTCGGGTATTTCATCGGGACTGTCCTGCAGGTCGGCATCCATGGTGATAACCACTTCGCCGGAGGCAATCTGAAATCCGGTGTGGAGTGCGGCCGATTTGCCGTAGTTTCTCCTGAACTTGATTCCTCTCACAACGGGACTTTGCTGGTTCAACTGCTGAATGATATTCCAGGATTTGTCGGTACTTCCGTCGTCTACCAGAATGAGTTCGTAGCTCAGTCCGTTTGATTCACACACACGACGTACCCAGGCCTCCAGTTCGGGCAGGCTTTCCTCTTCATTTTTCAGCGGGACAACAATTGATACATCCATAGTTTTTGCGTTATTACAAGTCGAACCTGCTCAATGGCATGGAACGGGCAGGTTTTTCAAGCGGATTATCCGGGTCTCTTTCCGCGAAAACCGGGAGCAGATCCGGAGAGTCTTTCGTTATGGTCAGGGCATTTTTGGGCCCGGATTTTTTCTCTTTCAGCATGACAGACCAGCGTTTGAACAGTTGCTCCTGCTGCGATGGATCGAGATGTGGTTTTTCACTGTAGAACCCTTTTATTTCTCTTTGCCGCTTTGCTTCGAACAATGAAACGGCACAAGCCACTGAAATATTGAGACTTTCCGCAAATCCTGCCTGTGGAATATTGAAGTTTCCATCGCACATGGCGATGGCCTCTGCACTCACGCCCTCGTCCTCATTGCCGAACAGGAGGGCCGTTGGCTGTGTCAGGTCGAGGGAGTAGAGCGACTGACTTTCCGCTCCCAGTCCTGTCGAGAGTATGCGCCCGTAGCGCGCACGCACACGGGTGAAGCACTCTTCCAGATCTTCAAACAGGTACACATCTATCCACTTGAAGGCGCCGCCCGAGGTGCGTTTCCCCAGGCGGAGCCCGCGCTTGTCGAGGTATTTTCTGGTATAAACCACAAACACCTCCCTGACACCCACTGCATCGCACGAGCGGAGCGCCGCACTGATGTTCAGCGGGTCGAAGATATTTTCCAGTATGATGGTCAGATCAGGCTGCGATTGCCTTATAACCGACCGTATTTTCTGTTCTCTCGAAGTGTTCATTATCTTATTACGGTCACATCCCCTGCAAAGATCTCTGTTTCCCCGCTGAAGTATTCCACTTCTATCACATAAACGAATACCCCCGGATTTACATACTGACCCCTGTGTGTACCTTTCCACCCTGAGCGGGTATCATTGGGCAGGAAATCATTGTTCTCAAATACCAGCTCTCCCCACCTGTCGAATATGCGCATATACCTGACTCTGGCTACCTCCGGTCCTCCGAATACAGTGAAAGCATCGTTGAGTTCCGGTGAATCGGGCTTGATGGCGTTGGGCAGGTAAACTCTGGGTTTTCTGTTAACTCCCACAAAGATATCATCCCGCGCTTCGCAGCCCTGCTTATCCCTGATATACAGGGTGTAGGTAACAGACGACGGCGGACCGGCCTTGGTATAGAACGAGTCGGGTTGTGCCAGCCAGGTGACGGGGGTCCAGATAAACGTATCAAGTTTTGGCGAGTTAATCACAGGAACCAGATACAGACTGTCGCCGAACTGGATGGTTGTGTCCGGACCCAGACTGACTGTCAGCTGCAGTGGCGACAGAATTGTTTCCGTCGTTTCCAGCAGGCATCCGTTCTGATCCTCAATCTCCAGCTTGTAATCACCA
>CAIYFY010000383.1 GCA_903925535.1 uncultured Bacteroidota bacterium
AACGCACATGGCAACACCAGCTACGTACTGGCCACCAACCTGTATTCTTTCAATCCGGAGGCTGTTCAGGACCTGCCGCGTTATGGCATGATTGGTGCCAACGACACCCTCACATTCTCTTACCGCATCACCAACTACAGCGGTGGCGGTCCGATGATTCTCGGTAATAACAAGGTGGAGGTACAGGTCTCTACCGACTGCGGCGATACCTATCAGACCATCAACAGCATCAACAGCCTGAACCACTCCCCCACCGTAAACCTGCGCACACGCCGGATTTCGCTGGGTCAGTTTGCCGGACAAGCGATCAAAATTAGATTCCTGTGTACCTGGGCCTCGGGCGACTACTGGGTGGACCTCGACAATATCAACCTGCTGTCCTGCGCAGCCGACATGGGTCTCACAGCCGATATCACCAATGCCTCACCCGGACTGAGCGATGGCAAAGCCGTTGTGAACGTTGCAGCAGGCAATCCGCCCTACCAGTATGCCTGGAGTAACGGATCAACCGGATCTTCAGTTTCCGGACTGGCGAACGGCACCTACACTGTTACCGTCACTGATGCATTCGGATGCACGGCTACACTTTCTGTGCATATCGGTACCACAGCCGTGCAGGAAATTGCCGGTCTGAGCGTGTTCTCCCTGCAACCCAACCCGACAACAGGAACAGCTACCCTGCGTGTTGAACTGGCAGAAAATGCCGGCGAACTGCGCGTGCAGCTGCTCAACCTGCTCGGACAAACGGTATGGGAAACAAATACCTCCAATACCGACCGGATCAGCGAACAACTCAACCTGAACGACCGACCCGATGGTATCTATCTGGTGCGTCTGATGGCCGACGGACAGGTGGCAACGAAAAAACTGGTGAAGAGCAGGGATTAACCCCCGCTTTTGCCCGGCAAATCGAAAGCCGCTCCGGATTCCGGGGCGGCTTTCGCCGTTATATGACGTTCTTTCTGCGAGATAAGCATATTAGCACTAATTTTGCAGCTCTGCAGAGCCTCCTGAACAAGCTTTTATGCGTCTTGACCTTTCCGATACCATTGTCGCACTTGCCACTCCGCCCGGGCGGGGTGCCATCGGCATAATACGCCTTTCCGGTCCGGAGGCCTTCGAAATAGCCGACCAGATATTTTCGGGCAAAAAGTTGTCGGTACAGCCCACACACACAGCCCACTTCGGGCGCCTGCGCACGCGGGAAGGCAAAGACCTCGACGAGGTACTCGCCACCATATTTCACGGAAGCAAGTCATACACCGGACAGCCCACCATAGAATTCAGCTGCCACGGGTCACCGTTTATTCTCCAGAAAGCGATAGAACTGTGTCTGTCCGAGGGTGCCCGGCTCGCTGAACCCGGCGAATTTACCATGCGCGCCTTCCTGAACGGGAAACTCGACCTCAGTCAGGCCGAAGCGGTAGCCGACCTGATTGCCTCCGAGAGCGAGGCGGCCCACGCCGTGGCCCTCAATCAGTTGCGGGGAGGGTTCCGTAAAGAAATTGAAGTGTTGCGCGATGAACTCATTCATTTCGCCAGTCTGGTAGAACTGGAGCTCGATTTTTCGGAAGAAGACGTGGAGTTTGCCGACCGGACGCAACTGAGAGAACTCGTGGTGCGCATCCGGCAGTACCTGGACGGACTGATCCGTTCGTTTTCACTCGGGAATGCCATTAAAACAGGCGTTACCACGGTCATTGCCGGACGGCCCAATGCAGGCAAATCCACCCTGCTCAACGCCCTGCTCAACGAAGCGCGTGCCATCGTTTCCGACATACCCGGCACCACCCGCGACACCATCGAGGAGGTACTCAATATCAATGGCATACAATTCAGGCTGGTGGACACAGCGGGCATACGCGAGGCACAGGACCAGATTGAGGCCATCGGGGTGCAGCGCACCCTCGACAAGGTGAAAGAGGCTGCAGTACTGTTGTATGTGTGGGATGTAGCCGGGGGGATGACCCTCGGGGAAGTATTTGCCGACCTGGAGAACCTGCGCGGCGAATCCATGAAACTGCTGGTGGTATGCAATAAAATGGACCGAAACCCGCATTTCCGTACCGACTGGCTCATTGATCCCGGGCAGGCAGACATACATCCTTACCTCCTCGGCGATCCGCCGGCCGACCTGAGCGCGCGCGCGGGTACGCTCGAGGAAGCGCAGCTGGTGCCGGTTTCAGCAAAAAACGAGCAGAATATTGCTCTGCTCAGAGAAAAACTGTTCGAACTGGCTGCCGGGGGAATATTGAACCTGGAAAGCACCGTTGTATCCAACGCCAGACACTTCGATGCCCTGCAACGAGCCGAACAGGCGCTTCAGGACGTGCTGCACGGCCTCGACACGGGTATCACCGGCGACTTCATTGCGCAGGATATCCGGCGTGCGCTCGCCTATCTGGGCGAAATAACCGGCGAAATAGGCGTGGATGACCTGCTGGCGAATATTTTCGGGAAGTTTTGTATCGGGAAGTAATGCCTGAGGGGGGGCTTTCAAGGGGGGCTTGATATATATGTTGCATTCCATTACCTTTGTTGTTGCGAGAAGATATTCAAAAGTAAGCACCCCTCCTTTTTCATGATAAAAATCCGGGGTAAAATATCTTGGTAATACCTATGGAATCAAAAAGAATCATCGTTCCACGCAACAGTGACACTGAAGCCGATACCTGCCGCAAGGAGGTGACGCCCAGGTTGTATGCAAGTGAATGGACCGATGAACAAATACTGGAGCAGCGAACATTTACGGACGGCAAGATTATTATACTGGGCAAGATTGCCAAAAGGCAAAAGCCCAAAAAAGCAGATTACATCCTGCGCCTCGGTCAAAATTTTCCCATTGCAGTAATAGAGGCAAAAAAGAAGTATAAATCGGCTTCGGACGGGCTTCAACAAGCCAGAGAATACGCTGAAACACTGGGTTGCCCTTTCGCCTACGCTACCAATGGCACAGAAATTGTAGAATTTGATTTTATGACAGGCACTGAAACTGTCATTACCAGCTACCCAACACCGCATGAACTTTGGAACAGATTTCAGACCAGCCGCCCAATACAGGATAATGTAAAGGAAATCTTGTTAAAACCGCTGAGTCCAAATTCGGGAAAGTCGCCGCGATACTATCAGGAAATAGCTGTTAACCGGGTTGTACAATCCATACTGGAAAACAGGAAGCGCCTGCTTCTTACCCTCGCAACCGGAACAGGAAAGACTTCTGTTGCCTTTCAGATTATCTATAAACTCTGGAACAACCGCTGGAATACAACAGGAGAACACCGGCGTCCGAAGATATTGTTCCTGGCCGACCGAAAAGTTTTGGTGGATGACCCCTATGCAAAAGACTTTGCCATCTTTGGCGATGCCCGTGCATCGGTTTTTGACGACGGTGCCACCACCAGTCGCGAAATCTACTTTTCCACGTATCAGTCACTGGCAGAAAGTGAAGCCCGAGAAGGATTGTTCCGGCAGTTTCCGCACAACTTTTTTGATCTGGTGGTCATTGATGAGTGTCACCGGGGCAGCGCCACCGATGACAGCAACTGGCGTATGATTCTGGACTATTTCGCGCCCGCCGTAAAACTGGGCCTTACGGCTACCCCGCTGCGACAAGACAATAAAGACACATACGCCTACTTTGGCAACCCGCTCTACACTTACAGTTTAAAACAAGGCATTGAAGATGGTTTTTTGGCCCCTTATATTGTGCGCCGTGTCGTCACAGAGGCTGACGCAACCGGGTGGCGACCACAGGCCGGACAAACCGACGTACATGGCAATATCATTCCCGATGACGTTTACCTGACCCCTGATTTTGAAAACACCCTTTCCTATCTGCCCCGCACAAAGACTGTTGCCCGACACTTGACCGAATATTTGAAAAAACACGGCAGGCTGGACAAAACCATCATTTTTTGTGTTGATCAGGAACACGCCGATCAAATGCGCCGGGAGTTGAGTAACCTTAATACCGATCTGGTGAAGCAAAATCCAAACTATGTTGTTCGCATTGTGTCGGATGAAGGCGAGTGGGGCAAAGGCTTGCTGGGTAAATTTATGGATATTGAGCAAGATTTTCCGGTCATTGTCACCACATCCAAACTGTTGAGTACCGGGGTAGATATACCAACCTGCAAAAACATCGTACTATTCCGCATGGTCAATTCGATGACGGAATTCAAGCAAATCATCGGGCGCGGCACAAGGGTACGGGAGGACAAAGACAAACTGTTTTTCACGATCCTGGACTATACCGGGAGCGCAACCCGCAACTTCGCCGACCCCGACTTTGACGGCGAACCACCGCTTGTTACATCGGAGGAAATAGATGAAAACGGGGAAGTCCTGGAAGGTACTTTTGTGGAGGAGCGCACCGAAACACCGCCCGCTGACTGGACGGACGAACAAATCGAAGGCCTTGCCAGTAAGGGCGATTCACCCCGCAAATACTATGTCACCGAGGGAGAAGTAACCATTGCAGCTGAAAGTGTACAGGTGCTGGACGCAAGCGGCAAACTGCGCACGGTACAATTTACCCAATACGCCAGAGAACAGGTTTCCACCCTGTTTACCGATGCAAAAGCCTTTCAGGCAGCATGGGCAGACCCAGAGCAACGGGAAAACATTATGGCAGAACTGGAAGGCCGGGGCATTTCGCTGGAACAACTTTCCGATATCACGAAAATGTCAGATGCCGATCCGTTCGATCTGCTATGCTTTGTGGCATTCGATCTCAAACCCATGACCCGCCGCGAACGCGCCGACAGGGTGCGCAAAACTGCGACGCTGGCGGCTTACTCCTCCGGAGCCAGAGAAATCATTGAGCTGATACTGGACAAATATGTTCAATACGGTCTGACCGAGCTCAACGCCGGGGTGCTGGAGGTAAAACCCATCTCTGACAAGGGAAATATTACAGAAATTGCCACCCTTTTCGGAGGCCCACATAACTTGTTAGGTGCCTTGATAAAGATTAACCAACTTCTATACACCGATGCAGCGGCTTAAACAGTTTCTGGGCTGGTTATTAATAATAACGGGTATTCACTGTTTAATACCGGTTTACAGCCTGCTTTTTATTATAGGATTAATCTTTGATGCCGATCTAACAGGAGATATTAAAATGGATTGGTGGGATGTTTTATATGAAACACTGCTTATACCTATCGGATTCCCTCTTTTTATTTTAGGAAAGATGGTAGTTGATAGTTATGAAAAGGTGGAGCAACAAAAAAGAGATAGTCGTGTCTGGCATAATAAAAGATCTTTCGTTTTGTATCTGCGACCATTTACTACCGATGGCAACATAATCGTTCCAAACCCAGATTTTAAACCACTTGGAATTGACAAGTTCATTGATAAGGAAGAGGATGACCTCCAATTTTTGTTGATTAATAAGATCAATGCTGAATTAGTTGCTATTGGCAAAAAGACCAATGGCTTTGGTGCTGGTATAATCTGGGCAAGGGATATTGAATGGTTTCACGTTTTTAAAAATCGAGCAAAAAAGGCCTTGCTTATTTTTGTTTTGCCATCATATCACAAAGGCACATTCCGTGAGATAGCCTACTTGAAAGAAGAAGAACTCCTCAACAAATGTCTTTTCATAATGCCTCCCTTAAACGCCCTGTCAGATGGAATTTCAACCCAAGATTTTTGGGAAAAAACCGCGATCAAGATGAAAAAAATACGTATTACTCTTCCCGAGTATAGTCCTTCTGGTGGAATTTTCATTCTTCAAAATACGCAGCCGGAAATTTTGATTCCACAGTTGGATCATGAAGGTGTAAAACAACTGATAAAAGAAATTAACAACAGAATCCAATAAGTAATGTCTGCAAAAAAACGAGAAGCAAAAACCGAAACCACCGCACAACGCTTGTCCGGCCTGATAAAATCGTGCCGCGACATTATGCGAAAAGACAAGGGCATGAACGGCGATGCCGACCGCCTGCCGATGCTGACATGGATCATGTTCCTGAAATTCCTGGATGACGTGGAACTGGAACAGGAAACCCGCGCTTTGCTGAAACGCCAAACCTACCGACCCGCCATTGCCGCCCCTTACCGTTGGCGTGACTGGGCGAAAAACCAGAACCTTACCGGCGATGACCTGCTGGCCTTCATCAACAACGAAAAATGCACCCTGCCCGATGGTACCGAGGGTGCGGGTTTGTTCTACCACCTGCGCAGCCTGCAAAGTGAAACTGGCCGGGAGCGCAAAGACGTGGTAGCGACTGTGTTCCGGGGCGTAAACAACCGGATGATCAACGGTTACCTGTTGCGCGACGTGGTGAATAAAATAGACAGTATTCAGTTTACCAGCACGGAGGAAATCTACACCCTTTCGCACCTGTACGAAAGCATCCTCAAAGAGATGCGCGATGCATCGGGTGATGCCGGCGAGTTTTACACACCGCGCCCCGTGGTGAAATTCATGGTGCAAATGCTCGACCCGCAACTGAGTGAAAGTATTCTCGATCCCGCTGCCGGAACGGGCGGCTTCCTGGTGGAAGCCTTTGAGCACCTGCGCAAACAAGCCCAAACCGTAGAACAGTACGACACCCTGCAACAAAGCAGCATCTACGGCGGCGAAGCCAAACCCTTGCCCTACCTGCTTTGCCAGATGAACCTGCTTTTGCACGGACTGGAATACCCGAATATTGACAGCGGCAATTCACTCCGAACACCGCTGCGCGATATTGGCGACCGCGACCGGGTGGACATTATCATTACCAACCCGCCATTTGGCGGCGAAGAAGAACGCGGCATACTCAATAACTTCCCCGATGATATGCGCACGGCAGAAACCGCCATGCTGTTTTTGCAATTGATTATGCGCAGGCTGAAACGCGCCAAACCCGGCATACGGGGCGGCCGCGCTGCCGTGGTTGTGCCAAACGGTACGCTATTTGCCGACGGTATTGCCGCCCGCATCAAAGAACAAATGATGAAGGAATACAACCTGCATACCGTGGTGCGCTTGCCCGACGGCGTGTTTGAACCATACACCTCCATACCCTCCAATCTGCTGTTTTTTGAGCAGGGAAAGCCGACACAGGACGTATGGTTTTACGAAATCCAGCC
>CAIYFY010000384.1 GCA_903925535.1 uncultured Bacteroidota bacterium
AATTCATCACTGCGTATCGAGTCAAACTTGTACACCACTTAGATTTTTGTTTAACTGGTTCACAGCAAAATTTTTTGCTCATGCAAGTTGTGTCGATGCTCCACGATCAGGAATTGATCGCCCGTTACATGGACGGTGATGAACAGGCTTTTGAGGTTCTCCTCTCTCGTTACAAAGCCAAAATTTACACCTCCATCTATCTTTTCGTCAAGGATCGAGCTCTCGCTGAAGATATCTTTCAGGAGGTCTTTATCAAAATCATTGACACGCTCCGTCGGGGAAAGTACAACCACGAAGGAAAGTTCGTGCAATGGGCCATGCGTATAGCCTACAACATGTGTGTAGACTATCACCGGCGCAACAAACGCCGTGCACACATCAATCCGTCCGAAGATTTCGATATCTTCGACGTGCTTCGCACGGATAATGACGGAGCAGATACGCATATCATACGCTCTGAAACCCACAATCATATACGCAGAATGGTAGATTCTCTTCCGCCCGAACAGCGCGAAGTGGTCATTCTCCGCCATTACGCAGATATGAGTTTCAAGGAAATCGCATCACTGACCCGTGTGAGTATCAATACAGCGCTCGGTCGTATGCGCTATGCACTCATCAATATCCGCAAGATGATGAATGAGCGCGAAGCCGTACTCCAGTAGTCAAAAATAACAGTAAACATCACCATGAAGTATGAGTCACCTCTTGATTGGGGTGGCTCATGTTATTTTTGCCCCCATGAATCAACTAAGATCAACTGCCCGGCGCCCCGTGGACAATCTGCCGCTGGTCAAACGCCAGATTCTCTTCCACGCATCGAAGCATGAGTACGGTTTATGTCTTGATAATAACTCCCATAAAGATGTGTTCGCCGGCGAATCCTGCGAATTCCTGGCTGGTATCGGATGTGCAGAGGTCTTTGAAGCGCTGCCCGGTCGTTCGTTCGATACACTGAAAAAGTATCTCGGGCAACATGCAGACTGGCTGTTTGGCGGACTGAGTTACGACCTGAAAGCAGAAACAGAAAATTTGCCTTCATTGCTTCCCGACGCAGTGGGATTTCCTGTAATGAGTTTCTTCAGGCCTGAAACGGTGGTCCTCCTGCAAGACAATCAGATGATCGTTCACAGTCTGACGAGTAATCCCGAATCGGTATGCGATGATATTCTGTCCACACAAACAGATTTTTCTCCCGGTACGATTCCACCCCCTGTACTGAAACCCAGGATGCCCCGCACTGTTTATCTGGATACAGTCAGATCTGTCATCGCACACATACAGGAGGGCGACTTGTACGAGATGAATCTCTGTCAGGAGTTTTATTCCGAAAATGCAACTATCAATCCGATCCGGGTGTACTGCACACTCAATGAAATTGCACAGCCGCCCATGGCTGCATTTTTTCGCTTCAATAATAACTACCTGCTTTGTGCAAGTCCCGAAAGGTTCCTCAGGCTTCGGGGCGACCGACTGCTCTCCCAGCCAATAAAGGGTACACGCCGGCATACCGGTTCTCACGACGAAAGTCTTAGAAACGAACTGGCTGACAGTATTAAAGACCGGGCCGAAAATGTGATGATTGTTGATCTGGTGAGAAATGACCTGGCCCGATCATGCCGCCCCGGATCCGTCAGGGTGGAGGAACTGTTCGGTATTTATACTTTCCGGACCGTTCACCAGATGATTTCATCGGTGTCTGGCTTGATTCTGCCACAAACCAGTCCTGTTGACGCTATTGAAAGGGCTTTCCCGCCGGGAAGCATGACTGGAGCACCCAAAGTGATGGCTATGAGTCTGATTGAAAAGTATGAGATGAACCGGAGGGGGTTATACTCCGGTGCAGTAGGGTATTTTGATCCGGCGGGTAATTTTGACTTCAATGTGGTCATAAGAAGTCTGCTGTACAACGCTGATACCGGATATCTTTCTGCCCAGGTTGGCGGAGCTATCGTCTATGACTCTGTTCCCGAATCGGAATATGAAGAGTGTCTGGTAAAGGCAGAAGCGCTGTTCAAGGCCCTCGCATCTTCTTAACAATATTTTTTTGCGCAATTATGAACTAAATCATAATGCTTTCCGTTTTATTGTAGGTATGTTGTTGTAGGCAATATCCCGGGCCGGATGTAGTTTGGCCTTGCGAAAAAACCGGCTCTCAACCATATTCCACCCTGTGTTCCCTGAAACTTGCCTTCCGACGGGCCTTTGCCCTAACCGACAAAAATGGCCCGTCGGATTCACGGCACTGAAAGAATAATTTCAGCAAGACATGTTATTTATGTCCTTCTGTGCATCTTTGCGCTACGGGTAACTTGAAAATCTCCCGCTGAATGTATGGCCAAGCCGCGTACTATTTTTTTCTGTTCCAGCTGCGGGGCCTCGGCACCAAAGTGGCTCGGTAAATGTCCGCATTGCGGAGAATGGAACACGTACCAGGAGGAACTCATACAGAAAGAGACGGCATCCGAAGAGAAGAGACGTTCCTGGGCTCCTCAGGGAAAAAGAGATCACCCCAAAGCCGCACTCCTGCGAGATGTACAAACAGGGAAAACGGCGCGTATGCCCACACCTGATCAGGAATTCAACCGGGTACTCGGTGGTGGTATAGTGCCGGGATCTCTGGTGTTGATGGGCGGTCAGCCCGGAATAGGAAAAAGTACGCTCCTGCTTCAGGTGGCTATGCAGTTGCCCGCAAAGGTTCTGTATGTCAGCGGAGAGGAAAGTGAAGAGCAGGTAAAGATGCGTGCCGACCGGGTGGCGGACTTCAGGTCCGACTGCTACATTCTTACGGAGACAAACACAACAAGAATATTGCAGCAGGCGCAGGAGTTACAGCCTCAGCTGATGATTGTGGATTCTATCCAGACCATGAACACGCCTCATCTGGATTCCGCACCGGGGGGCATCGCACAGGTGCGCGAGTGTGCGGGAGAATTTCTGCGTTTTTCCAAGGAAACCAATATCCCGGTACTGCTGATAGGCCATATAAACAAGGATGGAGATATAGCCGGCCCCAAACTGCTCGAACATATAGTTGACTGCGTTCTGCAGTTCGAGGGAGATCGTCATAATACATACCGTATTCTCAGGACACTTAAAAATCGCTTTGGCAGCACGGATGAAATGGGTATATACGAGATGCAAAGCGCGGGATTGCGCCAGGTAAGCAATCCCTCGGAGTTGCTGCTGAGCCAGAAAGATGAAGAACTGAGTGGCAGTGCCGTGGCAGCCACCATGGAAGGAATGCGCCCGATGCTGATCGAAACACAGGCACTTGTATCCAAAGCCGTTTTTGGTACGCCGCAGCGCTCTGCCACAGGATTCGATATGAGGCGTCTATCCATGCTGCTGGCAGTACTGGAAAAACGCTGTGGCTATTTTTTCAGTATCAATGACGTTTTTCTCAATATCGCAGGGGGTATCAGGGTGGAAGATCCGGGTATTGATCTTGCCATTGTGGCATCCCTGATTTCCAGCTTGTCAGATGTGAGTATCCCGTCCAATATATGTTTCGCCGGAGAGGTGGGGCTCTCGGGCGAGATAAGGGCTGTACAAAGGGTCGAACAACGCATAACAGAGGCGGATCGCCTCGGATTTAAGGAGATTTATGTGTCAAAATATGGAATGAAGGGCATCGACACCAGCCGATATGCAATCAGAATACAGCAGATTGGCAGGGTAGAAGAGCTGAAAAGAGCACTTTTTGTCTGAATTTAAAATGTTAATCAGTTGATTTTCAATAATTTGATTATATTTTATTTTTTTTAAAGTAATTTTTTTTCTCATGCGTATGTTTTTGGTATGAATATTGTTCCATAG
>CAIYFY010000385.1 GCA_903925535.1 uncultured Bacteroidota bacterium
AAACGGAACATTCACCAACGTCGCTGGAGCACTCCATCTCGATATAACGGGCTTTTTCAAGGCTGCAGTTTGGGGTGATATCAATAATGACCAGCGCCCCGATCTGTACCTGAGTGATGTAAACGGCGAAAACAAACTTTTCGTAAACAGAGGAGGAACTGCACCCGACAAGTGGGTGTTTGAGGATATTTCCGCCAAGGCAGGTGTAACCAATCCCCTGAAAAGCTTCCCTGCGTTCTTTTTTGACTATGATAATGATGGCTACGATGATATATTCGTTACCGACTTCACCATTGATCCTCAAGACCCCACGGCGGCACCGCTCATCAGGGAGTATCTGGGGAAACAACCGCAGGGCGACTGGCTTCGGTTATACAGAAATAACGGCAACGAGACATTCACCGATGTACACAGGTCACTGGGACTGCACACCATTACATACGCCATGGGAAATAACTTCGGTGATCTGGACAACGACGGATGGCTGGATGTATATCTGGGAACAGGGAAACCTGATTTGCGGACAGTGGTGCCAAACCGTATGTTTCACAACCTCGGGGCCAAAAAATTCGAGGATATTTCAATGAACGGGTTTGCGCATATACAGAAGGGGCATGGTATCGCCTTTGCCGATTTCGACAACGATGGTGATCAGGATATTTATGCCGTACAGGGGGGAGCCTATGAGGGAGATATATCCAACAGTGTTCTTTTTGATAATCCGGGCTATGGCAATCACTGGATAACGCTCTTCCTGGAGGGTAAATCCTGCAACCGGGATGCCATGGGCGCCAAAATCAGGATTACGGTAATCAGGAAAGATGGTGCCAGACGGCAGATATGTGCTACTGTAGGTACCGGGGGCAGCTTCGGATCACAGAGTATCAGACAGGAGATCGGGCTGGGCGACGCAGCGGGTATCGAAAAAATTGAGGTCCAGTGGCCCAAACCAGGTGTGCCGAATTCCGTCTATGCCAACGTGCAGATGGACAGCTTTGTCAAAATAACCGAAGGTAACCCTCAACCCGAACAAATCGGCCTGAAAGCCTTTGCACTCAGGAGATAGGATCTGATCCGACGGGGTCAGGGCACTATGTTCTGGTCCCGTCGGTGCAAGTCATTTCAGTCTTGACTCCTGCCTGTGTCCGGAGTTTACCAGCCATACACCTGCAATAGTTATTACCATTCCGAGCGATACCATTGCGGTGAGTTTTTCCCCCAGAAACAGCCAGCCGAGCAGGATAGCCACAATCGGGTTGATATAGGTGTAGAGCGACGAGACAGTGGCACTCAGGTGCTTCAGGATAAACATGTACAGCGTGAATGCCAGTGCCGAGCCTATGCAGGCCAGATACACAATCGCCATCCAGCCCTCAGTGGTGTGGTGGATATGGAAAGAGCTGTCGAAAAACAGGCTCATGACCATACCTCCCAATCCTCCTGCCAGTACCTGCATACCGGCATTTACCAGGGGGGATACGTCCATGGAGTTCCACTGTTTCGACATCACCGTTCCCAGCGACCAGGTGACGCATGATGCGAAACATCCGGCGATACCCAGCTGGTATTCGGGGCGGGAAAAATCGGCCCAACCGTCGCTGAAAATGAATCCGAGCCCACCGAAACCAAGCAGAACACCGGTGATCACCCTCGCGTTGATTTTCTCGGAACCCTGCCAGAATACATTGATCAGCACCACTGCCACCGGCGTCAGTGCACCGATAATGGCAGCCAGTCCTGAAGATACATACTGCATTCCCCAGCAGATGAAACCATTGCCTCCGGTTATGGTGGCCACACCGGTGAGGGCCTGTCTGAGTGCGTATTTTCGCCCGGGCCACGTCCATTTGCCGGCCAGCAAGGCCCAGCCGACGAGGAGCAGCCCAGCAGAGGTCTGCCGGATTGCTACCATCAGGAACGGCGGGAAATCGCGGATAGCGTACTTGATGGCGGTGTAGGTGGTTCCCCAGATGACACACAGCGCTGCCAGCGCCAGATAGGCGCGTCCGGTATTGTTCATAATCCGGTTTATTGAATGTGGAGGACCATCCGGAAATCGTTCATCTCGTAACCGTTTCCGATTGGTATGTCCATGCAGGATTCGATGATGAAACCTGCCTTGAAATAGAAATTGATACTCTGGTAATTCCTGCGGTTTACATTCAGGCGCAGCACCTGCATGGCCGGCAGGATATTTTTGAGTAACTGCAGTACTTCCTGCCCGATTCCCTTGCCGCGCAATCCATTGTCAATGTAGAACTTGTGCATGAAATAGCTCCCGGGATCTGTTTCGCTGACCGAAAGGTAGCCAACAGTTCCCTGTGCAGTTTCGGGCAGGTAAAAAATCTGGCCGTTGCGCATCTGTTCGGACAGTGCGTCAGTGGAGTACATGCGCTCCAGCATGAACTCGATCTGTTCCACGCTCACAATAGCCGGATAATAATCCAGCCAGATTCTTCTGGCCAGTTCGGATACAAGCGGAATATCGGATTCCGTGGCGAGCCTGAGTGTCACGCTGTTTATTTCTTGTTGTTAAGCAGTTCGAGTACCTGATTAGTGATATCGAGACTGTCATTGGCCATCAGAATTTGTCCGCCGCGGGTGTACGAGAGAATATAGTCATATCCTATCTGATCGGAGAGTGTTTTAAGCTGAGCCTCTACGTTGGCGTAGAGATCATCAAATGCTTTTTTCTGCTCCTCTGCCAGTGATTCACCCAGTTTATTTTTCTTTTCTTCCAGTTTTTGCGCACGAGAGCGGAGGGCTGCATCGGTTTTTTCAGCATCAGCCTGTGTCATGGTGCCACTCTGGTATTTCTCCTGAAACGACTGTGCATCGCGCATCAGTGACTCTTCTTCGGCAACCAGTTTCTTCTGTTCGCTTTCAATACGCTCCTTGATAGACTCTTTTTGTTGCTTCAGCCACTCGTATTTTGCATCAAGCGTATCGGCATTCACAAAAGCAATGCGCGCACCGCCTGCAAGAGAAGCCGGAGGGGCCACTACAGGCTTCGAACCTTTGGAATTCAGGTAGTAGAGATGCCCTACAAGTGCAAAGAGAACAATATTGAGAATGAGAGGAAGATTTTTCATAAAGGATTGTTTTCGGGAGTGCTCGGACAGAATCCCGGATGTTAGACAATAATGAGCTGCAAATGTACGCCGGATTATCAAAACGGCATACACTCAAAAAATGGGCGTAATTGCGTTACCAGATAATATTTATTACAAAACCGTATTCCTCTGCCGTTTTATTTGTACGTTTGCATGAAGGGGTATCAGGGTGTGTCTGAGAAATACATGCCCTTAACCTTCGTATTAGTGGAAAGCACTTCTTCATGTTAAAATACATCAGCACTCTGCTATTCGTGTCTGTGTTGTCAGGGTTTGTTTGTGCGCAAAACAACAACCCGACTATTGCTGCCTGCGATGGCAAACAATATCTGTGTGTCGTTGCCGATACTATGGAAGCCTGTGTTGAAATCGTAGTGGATCCGACCTACAATAATCTTCAGTTTATTGATCACTTTGAAATTGACTGGGGCGACAGTACAGCGCTGACAGTGATCCCGGGCGGCCTGAATCCTCCGCCACAGACGCACTTGTATGATGTTTCCGAATTTGCGGATTCCTGTATCTATCAGGGGTATTACATCGTCATACTGCGAACCTATCATACACTGCCTTCCATAGAAGTGACCAACAGTGCATTTGTACTCACGCTGCGTAACCCGCCCAAGGCCAATTTTTACGTGGATCCCTATGTGGCTTGTGTGGGCGATCCGGTCCGGTTTATCGGTAACGACAATGACGCACCCTGCATTGACAAGGCACTGAACTATCAGTCATGGACGGTGCAGGACGGTACTTTCTTTACCGGAAATACTGCTACCTATTACTGGGATACGGTAGGGGTACAGACGCTCAGGTACTGTGCAGGCAATGTATGCGACACGGTGTGTCGCAATACCGTTATTGCCGCAGTCAATTCCACACAGGCCGATGCGGTGATTGACTCCGGCGCCACGCAAATCGGCAATCTGAAATACCGCGTGTGTTTTCAGGAGCCCTGGTCTGCAATAAGGCTTGACGGCAGTGTGTCGCAGTACGAAACTTTCTATTCATGGTTCGGCGACGGGCAACAAGACTGGTTCTGGTATCCCGACCCGTATCCACCCGATACCAGTGTGGCCAGGGTTATCTTCCTCGAACCGGGCACTTACGAGATTAAACTCAAGGCTGACAATTTCTGTAATCAGCCTGATACAGTTACTGTAACGGTTGAGGTAGTAGAGCCTCCCGTGTTGTCGCTGGTACCACAGCGCGATACATGTGTGGATTTCAGCTATACGCCTTTTCCCTATCAGCCCGCAGCGGTTTACCGGATCAACGGTGTACAGGCTGATTCCTTCCCGGTGCTGCTGCCCCTCAGCAATACACCTTATTATATTGAAGCGGAACTGAGCCATACCTGTACCTATCAGTTGTTAAGGGATACCTTTATAGTACAAAGTGCGAGAGATATAGTGATTCTATCGCCCGATACATCAAAACTTACCGTCTGTGTCAATCCGGATACCTTGCGTCTGGGTACCAATCTGCCTGTTTTGTGGAAGGGATCCGGGTTGCAGATTACGCCCGTTGATACCTTTTTTGTCCAGAATACTCCGGGTTCTTACCGATTCATCGCTTTCCGGGATTACGGAATCTGCCGGCGGGCCGATACCCTGTTTGTACAGGTAGACAAACCGGTAACCCTTGCTCTGGATACTCCTTCAGTCGAGTGTCTGCTCTGGAATTATACCCCGTCACCCTTCGAACCGGAGGCTGTTTACACCATCAATGGCGTAGTGACCGATTCTTTCCCCGTTGCACTGGAAGCTCCGCAGAGTCCGTTCTATATTGAAGCATCCGTACAAAATGCCTGTACCGATACGGCTGTCGCTACAACAATACTGGTAATTTATCCCGAACAGGTGTATATCCTGTCGCCAGATACGGCACTCTGCACTGAAACGCCTTCCCTTCCGCTCTGGGCGAGCGATACCACCGGTTTCTGGAGTGGTGATCATCTTTTCAAGTATCAGGGCCAAACCTGGTTCAATCCGGCGGATACAGGCACTTTCCAGCTGGTATATACCCGCGGTACAGGAATTTGTCTGAGCCGCGACACCATGGATATACGGGTGGCACCCTCCGACAGTATTCAGGCTGGCGCTGATATATTCGTCTGTGAAACCGAATCTTTTGTTGAGATTGCCGGCTTCACGCCCGGCGGCTTCTTCACCGGCTTCTCGGTCACAGGAAACACTGTTGACCTCGCACTCATCAGACGCGATTCGGTGTACAGATATGTCTATACAAACCCGACTTTCCCCCCGGGGTGCAGGAGTGATGAGCTGAATCTGGTGGTCAGATCGCTTCCGGAGGCCGGATTTACTACCGACAGAGATACGGCCTGTCAGGGAGAACTCATCACGATTCTGCCCAATGCCGTCAGCGGAGTGGGGTATGAAACCGACTGGGGGAACGGAACGACCAACACCCTGTCTGCCAGCTATGCAAATCCCGGTACCTATCTGCTCCGATACGCAGCGTACAATGTGAATCCATTAACCGGACTGCCGTTATGTACCGTCTCAGATTCGGTCGTTATTGAAATTCCCGCTCCGCTGCCTGCGGGTGCTGTTGACTTTATTGCCCAGCCTGATGCCGGTTGTGCCCCTCTTTCGGTACAGTTTGTCAATCTGAGTGCCGCACAACACAACCACTACCTGTGGGAAACCGGTTACGGACAGATTTATTATGGCTATTCACCACCCCCTGTCATATATCCGGACGGGGCTGCCGACACCGTCTTTCAAATTCGGCTGAGCGTGCCCAACGGCTGTGGATTCTACCAGTCTGAACAGACAATCAAAGTGTTGCCCAACCCGGTGGCCGACTTCGCGCTGTCTGTCAGTGAAATCTGCTCCGGCGCCCCACTGGAAGCCTCCCTGCTGAGTTCAGGTTATCCGCTGTCCAATTTCTTTTATACCTCGACCGGAGATACACTCCCGGCCATTTCAGGTATCTCCTCGGTACTTAATTTAAGTGCTCAGGGCGAACCTGATACGGTTGGTATCTGGCTGGTATCCGCCAATGCATGTAGTACTGATACGGCTTATCGGGAGGTAATTGTGCATCCGGCCGCCGTTGATGCCCTGATTGGTACTCCCAACACTCCGCGCTGTACGGGAAGTCCGGTTGTTCTCTACAGCCAGTCAACCAACGGAGCTCCTGTTCTATGGAAATTTTCCGACGGCAATACTTTTCTCCTCGATACAGTGTCAGTTGTTTTCAACACACCCGGTGTTTATACCGCCACCTTGTATACGTATGGCTGCGGGTACGACAGTATGAACCTGCCTGTTCAGGTATATCCGACCCCTGAAGTTGCCCTGATTACCGACCCGCATGTGTGCGCGTATGAGGAAACAGCTTTTCAGGTAAACTCCGGTGCACCCTTCATATTACTGGGGTACGGAGACGGCTCTGTTTCCACAGAGTCTGCATCCACGCACAGATATAAAATTCCCGGAACTTACACAGCAACGGTGACAGCGAGTACACTGCCCGGCTGCAAGGCAACAGATTCCAGGGTCGTCACTGTACTCGAACTTCCGGAACTTCAGGCTACTGCTGAAAATACGGTTTGCACGGGGAGGGAGGCGTCTTTCTCGGGGAGCAGTACACCACCTCCGGTTAACTGCTACTGGCGGTTCGGTGATGGCAGTTTCCAGCCGGGTTGCGTGGCTGCGCATGCCTACGCGCAGGCAGGGCAGTATTCCGCTGTATTTTCGGTTTTTGCTCCCAATGGCTGTGTTCATGCTGATACTTTGAGTATATCGGCCACTCAAACGCCCGATGCAGAAATTGAATACCAGCTTCCTCAGACCTGCGTGCCTGTAACGGCTGCTTTCGGCGTGGTTTCACCAGCGGCTACTCAGGTTGTCTGGAAAGATAACGGTTTATACATATCCGGCCAGACCAGCTTTTCCAGGCGGATTACTTCGCCCGGGATGCATGAAATAGTCCTGATTGCAAGTAATAACGGACTGTGCCCGGACACCGGGCGAATAGTGCTGAATCTTGACGAGGCCATTCAGGCGGAAATAATCTCCGATCCTGTCTGTGAGCCCGAAGACGGAATAGACCTGAGGATACCTACTGATCCTGCCAATATTGTCACTGTTACCTCCCCGGACTATATCCAGACGGGTGATTTTCATGAGTCGCTGGACACCGGACTGTACCATATCACGGTACTCAATCAGATCGGGTGCCGGCTGGATACAGCCATACAGCTGTCAATTCCGGTCAGGGCTGAACTGGAGGCTGTACCCGATTATTTTGAAGTTCGTCCCGGAGAGTCGGTTCAGTTTAATGCCCTGTCAAATCAGCCGGGTGTCACATTTTTCTGGAAGCCGGAATTGTTTCTGGACAACCCGGCAATCAGTAATCCGGTTTGTTCGCCTGAAAAATCAATGGTGTACTATGTGTACGCCACCAGTTTAACCGGCTGTATCAAGACAGATACCGTCAGAGTTGCACTCAGAATAAACAGGGAGGAGGAAGTATTCATTCCCGATGCCTTTACTCCGAATGAGGATGAGGTAAATGACATTTTTTATGTGCGCAGCAGCAGTCCGTCGGTGGTGAGTATCGACTATATGAGGGTGTTTGACAAATACAATGAACTGGTGTTCGAAGCCACGGGTACCGATGCCAGCAGCCTGATAATGCCCGAGAACCCGGATTTCGGGTGGGATGGCACGTTCAGGGGACAGAAAGCCGAAGCGGGATCGTACAGGTATGTCATCGCCGTAAGGTACATAGACGAGCAGGTTGTCATATTCAGCGGAACTCTACAACTAATCAGGTAATGAAGAAACTATTTCTGGCAGTACTGGCCCTTTGCTGGTCTACAGGTCTGCTTTTCTCTCAATCATACAATAATCCCACCATTGCCACCTGCGACGGGGTGCAGTTTTACTGTATTACCGGTCCACTGGAGGAAATATGTGTGAATATTATTGTCGATCCGAATGATCCCAACAGAGACAGCATTCATCATTTTGAGATAGACTGGGGCGATAATTCGCCAAACACGACAGTGCCCGGCAGTGCAAATCCGCCGCAGCAGACGCACGAATACAATTTGTCCGATTTTTTCGGTACCTGCAAGTATCAGAAGTCTTTTACCATCGTGATGCAGACCTATCTGAACGACACACTGGCTGACCCGACAAACAGTGCCTTCATACTCACATTCAGAAATCCGCCTGTAGCACGTTTTGCGATGTCATCCAACCCATGTGCCAACGAGGGTGTTACCTTGCAGGGCTCGGTTGCGCCGGGGGGGGGAGGACTGGTCAATTGCCCAGTTGCCGGAGTAAACTACGAGGTGTGGGACCTGGGGGATGGTCAGTACTACACGGGTAATACCCTCGGGTATACGTTTACCAGCGGCGGAACCTACAATGTCAACTACTGCGTCGGAAATGTATGTGATACGGTTTGTACCTCCAGTACGGTCACGGTCTCCAGTCAACCAAACGCAGAACTGATACCAGCCACGAACAACGCCATCAACGTTTTCGGGAATGAGTACAATATATGTATGGATGATTCACTGGAATATCTGCAGCTGACAGGTGCCAACTCCTTTGCAAGCAACAGTTTTTCCTGGAGTGTGGATGGTCCTTCCGACGGCTGGCAGTGGTATCCGGATCCTGAAGCGCCGGATACCAACATAATCGCCATGCAGTTCTCAAAACCGGGCAAGTACAAGATATATCTCAAAGTGAGCAACACCTGTATCGCCGATGACAGGGCAGAGGTGGTGGTCAACGTTATCAGGGTACCTGCCGTTAGTTTGCAGGCACAGGGTGATACCTGTACTGCTATTAAATATACGCCGATTCCGCTCGACACAGCCGTGGTTTATACCATCAATGGCATTGAATACGACTCATTTCCCGTCATTCTGCCGCTGTCTAATGACACCTATTTTCTGGAAGCCGTTGACTCCAATTTCTGTGGAGAAGTGCATGCTTACGATACCTTTGCTCTCCGTACAGCACCCAATATAGCCATTGCATATCCCAACGATAATCAGAAATTCTGTTCCGGTTCTGATACTATCCGAATCCTGTCCTTCCCGCCAGGCGACTGGATTGGTCCTGCCGGTAGTTTTTACAAAGATTCTTCCGGTGTGTTTTTTATTCCCAATGCTCCCGGTACTTTTGAAATATCCACGTTCAGAGGAGCCGGGGTATGCCGCCGGGCTGATACCATTCATATTGTCGTGGAAACGCCGCTTGTAGTTGCGCTTGATACGCCTGCGCTTGCCTGTGTTGAAACAGATTTTACCCCTTCACCATTCGATTCTACACTGGTTTATCAAATAAACGGGGTGGTACCCGATTCATTTCCTGTAACACTGAATGCCGCCTTTGGTCCCTATATAATCAGTGCGGCAGCAAGTAACACCTGCGGCACCTTCGAAAAAAGTGTGGTTTCCAGTTTTATCGAGCCTGAAAATGTGGAAATTTACTCCAGTGATACAGTACTTTGCTCCGGAACAGGGCGTATATATCTCGAAGCCAGCGATACCATCATCGGCTTTTGGGAGGGTGATCATATTTTCAGAAACAGCGGTGGCTTTTACTTTGATCCGGTGGCACCCGGTTCTTATCTGCTGGTTTTTGTGCGCGGCTTCGATCTGTGCCGCCGCACCGATTCCATCACGGTGGAAGTAGTGCCGGGCAATTCCGTGAAAGCCGGAGAAGATCTGGCTGTCTGCAACACTGAACTCTCGGTACAGTTAACCAATACATCCCCGGGCGGGTTTTTCAGCGGCTTCGCGGTCAGTGGCGATCTGGTGGATATCTCCCTGCTGGCGCTGGATACGGCCTACTCCTACACCTATACCAACCCCTCTTTACCGGAAGCGTGTAACCGCGACAGCCGAACGGTAACGGTGTACGGCCCCCCGACAGCAGGTTTCACGGTTGACAGGGATACTGCCTGCAGGGGTGAAACCATACGGGTGACTCCGAACGCATCATCCGGCGTGGTATACCTGGTGGATTGGGGTGATGGCACTGCGGAGCCCGGATTACTGCAGCACGCCTACTCCAGTCCGGGTACCTATCAACTCAACTATACGGCTTTCACTGTAAATCCGCTTAACAACGAGCCGCTCTGTACAGTAACGGACGATATTCAGGTGGAAATTCCCTCGGAACAAATGCCTGGCGTTATCAGATTCGATGTGTTTCCCGACTCGGGCTGCGCTCCGCTCACTGTTTATTTCAACAACCTGAGCCCGAATGATGGTCGGCAGTATATCTGGGAGCTGGGTAATGGTCAGAAGTATTATGGCTACAATCCGCCACCGGTAACCTATTATGACGGTATTTCCGATACCACCTACCAGGTTAGGGTAAGCATGGTCAATGGCTGTGGTGCAGCCGATTTTTCCCGCGTCATTGAGGTGGCGCCGCGACCAAGGGCTGCTTTTCAGGTTGATTTTGAGGAACCTTGTTCCGGCAGCACGGCAGCACTCACCCTCGCCAGTTACGGAAATCCCCTGAGCCACACTTATTACTTGTCGAATGGATATCAATACACAGGTTCCTTTGATCAATCCACTTCTTTCCAGTTGTTTACCGGTGACGAGCCGGATACGGTAGATGTCTGGCTGGTTTCCTCCAATCTCTGCGGAACCGATACCGCCCGACAGGAAATTGTAGTCAATCCGCCGGACGTTACAGCCCTTGTCGGATTGCCCGATACTACACGCCTCTGTGAGGGACTACAGGCTCAGATCATCAGTTTCGCCACACCCGGCGCCGAAATAGCCTGGGAAATCTCGACCGGCGCCGACTATTCGGGAGATACCATCACTGTTCATTTCACGGATCCCGGACAGTACTATATCACACTTTACGCCTACGGCTGTGGTTATGACAGTGTGCGGTTACCTGTAACTGTTTATCCGCTGCCCGATATTGCCCTGATTCACGACCAGCAGCGGTGTCCGGGAGAACCTGTTAATTTTCTGGTGAACTCGGTGGCACCCGGTATCCAGCTCTGGTTTGGTGACGGAGATTCCTCCTGGCAAAGAAATATTTCCCACGTATATCCCGGTCCCGGAACATATACCCCTTTCGCACTTGCAACTACGCAGCGGGGTTGTCAGAGCAGCGTGGCAGGGAGTCTGCTGATACATGAATTGCCCTCCGCACAGGCATCGGCAACCGACTCGGTCTGTACACTGGCTCCTGCACTGTTTGAGGGGACAAGCAATAACCCCGGTGTGACCTGCTCCTGGCGCTTCGGCGATGGTATCTTTCAGGACGGGTGTTCGCACACGCATATATACGCAAATCAGGGTAACTATACTGCCATATTTGATGTGATTTCACCGGAGGGCTGTCCTGCATCCGACACTGTGAAAGTGGTTGTCAGAACCATACCGGAGGCACTGTTCGATTTCAGTCTTCCGCAGGCTTGTGTACCTGCAACGGCTTCTTTCCTGAGCCAGGCGACCGGTGCCACAGCTATAAAGTGGAGTCTGAGTGACGGTTATTCATCCAACGATTACACCTTTTCGCGCACTTTCACCCGGGCTGGCGTCTATTCAGCCACCTTTTTTACTTCTAATGACGGTATCTGTCCGGATACTGCAAATATTTCATTCGAGGTAAATCCTGTGCCTGATCTGGAAGTAGTCACAGATGTTGGTTGTTTTGCCGGAGACGGTACCAATCTGACTGCATCCGCCGGGGCAAGCAGTCAGTTGCTGGTAACTGGTCCGGGATACAGCTCCCAGGGAGCCGTACACCCGGCTTTGTTGCCCGGCACCTACATTGTACAGGCAGAGAGTAACAAGGGTTGTGTGGAAGACACAACAGTATATGTATTGCCAGTCAATGAACTGCAGTTGCGGGTGGAGCGCGACTATTTCGATATTGTGCTCGGTGAGTATGCGCCCCTTTCGGCCAAAGTCAACAAAACGGATGTGGAATTTCTGTGGGAGCCTGGAATATGGCTGAGCGACCCGCTTGTCGCAGACCCGGTTTCAAGACCAGTCCAGTCGGTAATCTATACGGTCACAGCTACAGATGACAATGGTTGTACCAAAACCGATACCGTCCGGATAGAAGTATCAATTGATTACGACGCGTCACTCTTCATTCCGAATGCCTTCACTCCGAATAACGACGGAGTAAATGATGTATTTTACGTCAGGAGTAACTTCCCCGAGGCACTCCGTATCGACTACTTCAGGATTTTTGACAAGTACAATGAAACCGTCTTCGATCTGGCGGCGCTGGAGGGGCATGAAAATGCTGTACCCGAGGACCGCTATTTCGGCTGGGACGGTGATTTTCGCGATGAAAAGGCTGAAGCCGGATCGTACAGGTTCACCATTTCCGTACTTTTTCCCGATGGAATAAACCGCACCTATGCGGGTACTGTACAATTAATCAGATAAATACCATGCGCAACATATCCATTTCCCTGATTCTGACGGTGTTTCCGCTTCTTGCCGGAGCACAGGATTACCACTTTGCCAACAGTATTCAGCTGCCCCAGCTGCTTAATCCGGCGGCAACCGGCAGCGGATCGGTCCACCGCACGCAGGTAGCTGCACTATACCGGGGTCAGTGGGACAATCTGGTCAACCAAAACTCCTATCAGGGTGCTTCTGCCTTTGCAGATATTCGGTTCTGTCTGCAAAACAGCAAAAAAAGCTATTACGCCCTCGGAATTGGCGTTCAGCATGATTTCAGTCCGCTGGGTTATTTCTATAACAGCAATGGTATGCTGACAGCTGCCTATCACCAGCATCTGGGTGATGAAACATTCGCCGCAGTCGGAGGCAGTCTGGGCGGACTGGCCATGGGTATTCAGCCTGAGAAACTGAAATTTGACGAACAGTTTCAAAACGGGGCCTTCGATCCTTCGAACAGCAACGGGGAGAACTTCCTGCGCGACAACATATTGCAGCCCGATTTATCGTCGGGTTTTGTCCTCTACAACAACGAGCAGGGGTGGTCGGCCGGATTGTCGTGGCGACACCTGAACAAGCCGGTATATTCCCTGCTGGGCGACGAAAACCGGTTGGGTGTTGGTATGGTGCTGTACGGAACCTGTTCTGTCTGGAAGACGCGGGCACATGCCCAAAGTGTCCAGGTAAGAGCCTTGTATCGCCGCCAGTCGGTTACAGGCTCCAACAGTTTGCAGTGGCAGACGATGGCTGGCGTATTTTACCAGACCGGTTTTACGGGACGTGGTGGCACAAAAATGATGGCCGGTGCCTACCTCCGTGGCGGCAGCTTGCCCGGCGCTGCGTTCACGCTGAACACCATCGTGCCCGCCGTGCAGATGGGTAACGACCAGTTTACCGTTACCGTGTCGTACGATGCAGATATTGCGCGCACGCGCTCGCGCTTCGCGGGAGGGATGGAAGTAGTATTGCAGACCAGCTTCGGGAAAACTGACCGATGTATTGTTTGCTCCGGATTCTGATGATCAGCCTCCGCCCGTTCTTTTCTGCTCTGCCTCAATACCTGTCTGGCGCTTTCTCGATTTCACCTGATCATTTCCGAACCGGTATCCTGCGTTCAGGCTCACCCTTCTGCTGTCCCAGCGACCGCTGCTTATAGAAGTGAGGCCATTAAAAGTAGATTCGCCGCTCCAGCCGGTCTGATAGAAGATATCACTGACACTGAGGCGTACATTCAGCCGGTTCTTCAGAAACTTTCGCTGCAGTCCGAGATCCAGACTCCAGTTGGATTCATAAAGGAATACGCCACCCCAGACGCCGGGGCCGGAGTAATAACCGGAGATTTCTCCTTTCAGATCGAAGGGAAGGTCGAAAGTCTGCTGGTGGTAAATATTGTATGAGTAAACCTGAACATCAATCACCGCACCGTTGGGATAGCGGGCCTGATTGTTGATGTGCGATACATTCACATTAAAGTAGGCATTCCACTTCTTTGTAATCTGGACAGGAGCGCTGGCATTCAGGCTGACAACTGTTCTGGAGGCGATATTCTCCCAGGTGATATACCCTGCGCGCGGGTCAATGGAATCGGGCGCAATAAGTCGGGTAATCTGGTTGTCGGTACGGCTGACGCCGGCTTTAAAACTGTAGCGGTTTTTGAATGTGTAACCCACTTCCGCATTATTCACGATTTCAGGGCGCAGAAAGGGGTTTCCCTTTTCGTAGGACAGTTCACTTTGCCGGTTATTGAACGGGTTGAGAACATTGTAGTCGGGCCTGTTGATGCGTTTCCCTGCATTGAGAGAGAAAATATGTTCAGGCGTGTGTGCGTACGTGAAACCGACGTTGGGGAACCAGTTAAGATAATTTTGCAGTACCGGGGGCTCCTGCAGCTCCGGCAGAAAGGCGCGCAGGTTGCCGGTGATTCCGGTGTGTTCTGCACGAACCCCGGAATTCATATTCCATTTTTTACCGAGAGCACGCGCATAACTGATATAGCCTGCCCACACCATTTCATCGTAGCTGAATTCGTTGGAAAGCGTATCATTCTGCAGAAAATCGCCGTTTCTCTCGTCGAAAACCAGAAAAGTGTTGTCAGATCCGACCTTGCTGAGTTTGCCGCCGAGTCCGAAATTACCGCCCAGGAGCTTGTCTTCAAAGTCGAGCTGAGCCGTGTAAATATCAATGTCGGTGGGCGTATCGTACTTTTGATTCACCTCGGTAAGCACATAGGTCTCGGTCGCGTCGTAGTACAGGTTGGGTTGAAGCCGTCGGGTTTCATTGACGTAATTTCCGTAATCGAGGTCAAAATTCAGAACACGGCCTTTGGTATTGTCGTAGCGGTAATTGAGGTTGACAGTGCGCTGGGTTCTTGGGTTATCCGCTGTGCTGCCTGCCACGAGAATGCTGTCGATTACATTGGGTGTTGATTGTCGGGCGAGCGTGATCCGGTTGTAGGAACTCCTGTCGGCGTAGTTGTTTGCTGCACTGACGATGAAGCCGGCCGTATGATATCCCGACAGGAAAAAATCGGTTCCCAGCCGGAAGTTGTAGTTTCTGGTGTCGTTTTCACTGTCGTTGATCTCTTCCTGGACGATACCGTTCTGGTAATTCAGGGAATTCATGTTGTGATAACTTTTACCGGCATCGGCGAGCGCTGAGCCAAACACATTAATCACTTTGTTGCGGTAGTTGCCGGTACCGCTCAGATTTCCTCTGCCGAAACGACCCTGACTGACGGTGGAGTTCAGCGAGCCGTTAGCACCGAGCCCCTTGTCCTTTTTTAAACGGATATCAATAATTCCCGCGTTTCCTTCAGCCTCGTAGCGCGATCCGGGGTTGGTGATGATATCAATACGGTCGATCTGATCGGCTGGCAGGCTCTGGAGATAAGCCGCCAGATCCTGAGCCGACAACGGCAGTCGTTTCCCGTCGAGATACACGAGTACCCCTGCGCGTCCGAGCACACTGATGTTGTCGTTGTTGTCCACCGTGACCCCCGGTGCTTTCCGCATTAGTGACAGGGCATCGGTACCTGCACTGTTGATGGTACCCTGCACGTTGAAGACCGTGCGGTCGGAGCGCACCTCCACCATGGGCCGGGTGGCGGTGATGACAGCTTCGTTCATTTCAAAAGTACTGGCAGTCATGGAAACAACCCCCAGATCCAGCGTTTCGTTTTCAGAAAGGAGGATATCCGTTTTGTAGAGGTCGGCCATACCCAGATAGGAGGCCTTCAGATAATAGTTGCCGGCTTTTAGTCCACGCAGTTCAAAAATCCCCGATTCGGAAGTGAGCCCGGCCTTTTGCAGGCTGCTGTCGGTGGCGCTGAACAGGGCAACATTGGCGAAAGCGACGGCTTCTTTTTCTGGGCCTTGCAGTTGGCCTTTGGCGGCGGCATTCTGAGAAAAAACTGATTGGGAGAGGTAGAAAAAACAGAGGCAGGTGGTGAAAAATCTCATAAACAGGAGTACCGTGATGGCGGCAATGGGATGAAAACAGAATTGTACTTGGTGGTAACAGGATTTAAAACAGCGTGGGTGTGGATATCAAACCCACACCCACGGCGAATATAAACAACCTGGAACGTAATTAGTTGTTGAGCATGACCGGCATGACCAGCATGAGTATTTCGTGATTCACATTGCTTTCCTCGACCGGCGTGATGATACCTGCGCGGCTGGGTGAGGAGAACTCCATGGTGACTTCATCGGCGTTGAGCACTCCGAGCATTTCTGCCAGGAACCTGGCATTGAAAGCAATCTTCAGCGGTGATCCCGAGAAGTTGCAGGACATCTGCTCGGTGGCCTCATTGGAAAAGTCCAGATCCTGTGCGCTGATGGTTACACTCTGATCAGAGATATCGAGTACCACCTGATTGGTGGTTTTATTGGCATAAATAGCGATACGCTTCAGAGAGTTCTGGAAATCGGCCCTGTTGAGCGTCATCCGGTTGGGATTATCAATCGGAATAACGGCATTGTAGTCAGGGTATCGTGCATCAATCAGGCGGCAAACCAGACTCATATTGCCGAAAGAGAAGAATGCATTGGCCTTGTTGAAGGAAATCGTCACGCCATCATTTGCAGGCAGGGCATTTTTCAGCAGATTCAGCGCTTTTTTGGGAATGATGATTGCCGTGCTTATTTCGCTGACGAGCTGGTGCGTGGTATATCTGACAAGTTTGTGCGCATCGGTGGCCACACAGGTTAACTTGTTCATTTCCACCTGAAAATACACACCCGTCATGGCCGGGCGCAGTTCGTCGCTGGAAGTGGCAAACACCGTGTTGTTGATGGCGTCAAGCAGAAACTGACTGTTAATTTTCACAGTTTCGACAGAGTCGGGCTCCGGAACGTTGGGAAATTCATCGCCACTTTCTCCCGCCAGTTTGTAACGGCCGTAGGAAGAAGTAATTTCGATGCCCCAGTTTTTGCTGTCCACGCTGAAAGTGACCGGTTGCTGTGGCAGTGCCTTCAACGTATCCAGCAGTATCTTCGCCGGTACGGCTACCGAGAAATCATCGTCGGCCATCACTTCAATCGAAGTGGTGATACTCGTTTCAAGATCGGTAGCAGCAATAGTGAGTTTCTTATTTTCTACCCGGAAAAGGAAATTTTCGAGGATGGGGAGTACGGGATTGTTTCCGATAGCACCATTGGCTATCTGGAGCT
>CAIYFY010000386.1 GCA_903925535.1 uncultured Bacteroidota bacterium
CCTTATTCTGCATGAAATATCTCAACCGGATTCTCCCGCTCCTCTTTCTTATACCGGCCATTCTGCCCGCCCAAAATGACAAAGCCGTCATTGACAGGGTAGTGGCAGCCGTTGGCGGCGAAATTATTCTGCTGAGTGAGGTGCAGGAGCAGTTCTCTTACGCCAAACAACAGCAGCCTGATCTGCCTGCCGAATATCTGTGTGTGTCGCTGCAAAATCTGCTCGTGCAGAAACTGCTCGTCAACCAGGCCAAGCTCGACTCGATTGAAGTGAACGATGATGAAGTCGAAAACCAGCTTAATGCCCGTATTGACCGCCTGATGCTCTACTTCAATCAGGATCCAAAGGCTATTGAGGAGTTCTACGGACAAACCATCGAACAGATCAAGGACCAGACGCGCACCGACATGCGCAATCAGCTGCTGGCCGAACGCATGCAGGCCAAAGTAACTGAAAAGGCCACGATTACACCTGCCGAAGTACAGGAGTTTTTCAAGAAAATACCCAAAGACTCTCTACCCTACTTCAATGCCGAAGTGGAAATACGGGAAATCGTGTACAAACCAAAGGTTAACCCGGCCGAACGCGCCAAAGCACTTGCGCGCGCAGAAGAGGTTCGCCTCAAGCTGACCAGAGGCGAAGATTTTGCTTCACTCGCCAAACGGTACAGCGACGACCCCGGCAGCGCGGCACAGGGCGGCGACCTCGGCCTCGTCAAACGCGGCACTTTCGTACCCGAATTCGAAGCCATGGCCTATAACCTTGAGCCCGGACAGCTCAGTCCAGTCACGGAAACCGACTTCGGCTTCCACGTTATCGAACTGATCGAAAGGAGGGGTAACCTTATTCACTGCCGCCATATTCTCCTGAAACCGGAAATTACCGACGAAGATCTGGCCATGTCCAAAGCCAAAATGGACTCCGTACGCCAGCAAATCAAAGACGGCAAACTTACTTTCAGCGAGGCAGTGAAAAAATTCGGCGACAAAGACCAGCAAAGTTTCAGCAACGACGGCCGCGTGGCAAACCCGCAGTCCGGAAATACTTTCTTCGAAATCGGCGACCTCGAAACCAGTGTCTATTTCGCTATCGAAGGCCTTAAAGAAGGCGACGTGGCAGAGCCCTTCGAGTTCAAAAGTCCCGACGGTTCCATCAACTACCGGCTGGTGCAACTCGTCAGCAGAAGCAAACCGCACAAGGCTGACCTTAAAAAGGACTATGGTAAAATACAAAAAGCCGCTCTCGAACAGAAAAAATCATCCTACACAGAAAAATGGGTGCTCGACAAACTGCGCAAAACATATCTCTCTGTTGATAAAAGTTTCACCAACTGCCCCAACCTGCAGGAAATGCTGAGTATATCCTCCGGAAAAACCAGATAACCACCAATTACCAGCTGAATACCCATTTTCAATCGCTCTCTGATGAAGATTAACGCACTGATTCTATTATTCACCGGCCTGCTGCCGCTCTCTATAAACGCCCAGACCGACCGCGACTCCACGCTGCCTGTCATTTCCTACGATAAACCCGCAGATTATGAAATCGGTGGTATCCGCGTTACAGGCGCAGAATACGCCGATGCCAATACGCTCATAGCAATTTCGGGCTTCAGGGTCGGGAACAAGGTAAAGGTACCCGGCTCCCAGTTCTCGAAAGCAATCCAGTCTCTGTGGAACCTGAAACTGTTCACCGACGTACAAATAAACCAGGAACGCACCGTTGGCGACAAAATTTTCCTTGAAATTCAGGTGAAGGAGCTCCCCCGGTACACCCGCCACACACTCACCGGCGTCAAAAAAAGCCGCCACGAAGACCTGAACGGGGTAATCACCAAATATCTCCAGAAAGGAACTATCCTGACGGAAAATACCAAGGCCACCCTGATTAACAAACTGGAGGAATACTTCGTTGAAAAAGGCTACCTCGATGCTCGTGTTGATATCAAAGGTTATCCCGATGAAAAGGCATCCAATGCAGTGCGTCTTGACTTCGTTTTCGATCCCGGTCCGCGCGTAAAAATCAACTCCATTGTTTTTACCGGCAACAACAACGTTAAAGAGGGTACACTGCGCAAAAAAATGAAGGAAACTCACCAGAAAAGCAAGATTTTCAAAAAATCCAAGCTGGTGCGGGATCTGTTCGATGAGGATAAAATCAAAATCGAAGAATATTACAATACCATCGGTTTCCGCGATGCGCGTATCGTAAAAGATACCATCTGGCGCGGCCAGAAGGGAGAACTGATGATTCGCCTCGATATCGAGGAAGGCCGGAGATATTACTTCCGCCATATCCGCTGGAACGGCAACACTATTTATGACGCCAAATACCTCGATCAGGTGCTCGGCATCAAAAAAGGCGATGTTTACAACCAGGAACTGCTGAATACCCGCATGTCTTTCAGTCAGGACGGCCGCGACATCTCCTCGCTCTACCTGGACAACGGGTACCTGTTCTTCCGCGTTGATCCGGTGGAAACAGCCATTGACAACGACTCCATTGACCTCGAAATGCGTATCTTCGAGGGCCCGCAGGCTACTATTGACCGCGTGGTTATCAAGGGTAACGACCGCACCCACGAACATGTTATCAGGCGTGAACTGTTCACCCGTCCGGGCGACAAGTTCAGCCGCGCCGATATCATACGCTCCCAGCGCGAAATAATCAATCTGGGTTACTTCAATCAGGAAAACCTGGGTATCAACACCCCGGTAAACCCCGACCGTGGCACGGTTGATATTGAATACTCTGTTGAGGAAAAACCCTCCGATCAGCTCGAGTTGTCTGCCGGTTATCAGCCGGCATCAGCCTTCAGCCGCGGCGGTGTTATCGGAACGCTCGGTGTCACTTTCAACAACTTCTCCGTCAGAAACATTGACAACAAGGAGGCCTGGAACCCGCTCCCGCAGGGCGATGGCCAGCGCTTCAGTATCAGGGGTCAGACCTCGGGCGACCGCTTCCAGTCGTACAATGCCACCTTCACCGAACCGTGGCTCGGCGGAAAGCGCCCCAACTCACTCACTATCGCCGGATTTTACAACAAGTTCGCCTACGGGGTACTCGGCTCCAGCTCCTTCCAGAAGCTGGAAATCATGCAGGGCTCCATAGGATTCGGTACGCGACTGAAGTGGCCCGACGACAACTTCGTTTTCCGCGCCGACGCCGATCTGCAAACACTGCGACTGAACAACGCTCTTTCATTTTCTTTCCGCGATGATCTGGGCAGAACGGTATCGGATGGTATTTTCCACAACTACAGCCTCGGCCTCACGCTGGCGAGAAACAGTATAAACGATCCCATATTCCCGAAAACAGGATCGCTGATCTCATTCAAACTCAACGCCACCCCGCCCTACTCCTGGTTCAAGGATGCCAATTTCTACCAGAATGGCAGTGTCAATGATATTTACAGATATGTGGAGTACCTGAAATGGCGTATTGATGCCGAGTGGTACACCACCATCGTAGGCAAACTGGTATTGAAAACATCCGCCAAGGTGGGTATCCTGAGCCGCTGGAGCGATAAAACCTCTATCACCCCCTTCGAACGCTACGAACTCGGCGGGGATGGTCTGAACAACCGGAATTTCGGCCTCAACGCCCGCGACATCGTCAGTATGCGCGGCTATGAAGTCAGCGATATCATGGCACGTTACCCCGGCGGCGCAGGTGTATTCAATAAATATACCATCGAACTGCGATACCCGGTGTCCCTGAACCCGCAGAGTACCATTTTCGTGACAACATTCGCACAGGGCGGTAACGCCTTCGCTTCAGCGAAAGATTTCAACCCGTTTGATCTGCGACGCTCGGTGGGTATGGGTCTGCGGGTATTCCTGCCCATGTTCGGTACACTCGGATTTGACTATGGTATAGGTATTGACAAGCCGGAGCTCTATCCCAGCAGAAAACTGGGCAGCTACGCCAAATTCAATATTGTACTCGGCTTCGAGCCGGATTAATGCTGTAATCTCATGCGAATCTGCCTGTTTTGTGCCGGAATAGCG
>CAIYFY010000387.1 GCA_903925535.1 uncultured Bacteroidota bacterium
GGCTCCACCGCCTGTGCCCCCCTCTGCTGCCGACTGCGATCAGGCACTGACTATTAACGGCTGTGATACAGAGCTGCCAAATATCATTACACTTGAGCCCGGTACAGGGGACCCCGAGTTCATTGTGGATGGTGTCAATGCAGGGTGCATTCTCACGCCCGGTTTCAACCTTAACTTTACATTCTTCTATTTTGTTGCCCAGGCCGACGGTGATTTCAGTTTCCTTGTCAAAAACAACGATCCTGCCAATCCTTCGGACATAGATTTCAATGTTTGGGGGCCTATTGACAGTGTTTCCCGGATATGTACATTTGTCAGTGACAACCAGCCGGTCCGTTCTTCCTGGCGACTGGGACCCACTACTGAAAATCCGGAGGGAATTACAGGTCTTACTGCTGTAAATCCCTATGATGGCAGCCCGGTTACCGACGAATTTGACTGTGGCAGTCCGACTACCCCGGGTCAGGGTACCCTTCCCACCGACGACAGTTTTGTTCGTCCGCTAGCAGTACAGCAGGGGAAGATTTATGTGGTATTTCTTGATGATTTCTCTGGGGCAATTGAAAGCGAGGGGGGGATTTCAATCGATTTTTCCGGCACTTCACCGGGTGTTTTGAACAATACACCGGACAGCCAGGTAACTGTTTCGTCTGATACGACGGTCTGTCCGGGCGAACAGGTTCAGCTGAGCGTTACCGGCGGCCTTGCATACGCGTGGGATCCCTCAAATCTTCTTTCCTGTAATACCTGTCCGAATCCCGTTGCTGCCGTAGCTGGAGAGATAACTTATGTTGTTAGCGTGGCAACCACCTGTCGAACAATAAAAGACTCTGTTTCAATAGGTTATCTTCAGCTTGATCTGGGGCCTGATGCTTTTGTCTGTGAAGGTGCCTCATTTGAGCTGAACACGGACCCTGTTTCCGGCACATACAGCTGGACAGGTACAGGGCTGAGTTGTACCGATTGTCCGACACCGGTATTCACCGCCAGTCAGCCGGGTACAGTGATACTCACATCAACTGTTGTTCGTCCGGGCTGCTCGGCTACAGACACCATAGTTGTCAATGTTGCCAACGGCCAGCAACCTGTGGCGAATATTATACAGGATACCGTAATATGTGCGGGTGAGAGCCTGAGTATCGGCGGGCCAGCCGTTCCGGGAATTCAGTATCAGTGGGCCTCCAATCCGCCCGGATTCAGCTCATCTGCAGCCAATCCAGCAGCCGTATCACCGCTTGTCAGGACGACATATTATGTAGTAGCCTCGAGTAACGATTGTGTTTTTCCCAGCGTGGATTCGGTGGTGGTAGATGTCAGCAGGATGCCCGTAATATCACTTGCCGCACCTGCTATATTTTGTCAGGGTGAAAGCACTGTGCTGGGCAATACTGCAGTGCAGAGTGGCGTTTCCTATTCGTGGTCGCCCGCTGATGCTTCGCTGAGCGATCCTGCTACAGCCAACCCCACAGCCACGCCTTTGGCACCGGGCACCTATGTATATACCCTTACAGCGTCCAATACCGGTTGCAGTACCTCCTCGAATGTGTCTGTTACCAGCGTAGGGCTCGATTTGAATCTGGCTGTTCCTGATCAATTATTCCTGTGCAAGGGAGAATCCGGCGAAATCAGAGTTCAGGTAAATCCGGCCGGCACACCAATTGTATGGACCCCCATCAACACCCTCAGTTTTGTTTCAGGAGATTCAGTGGCACTGGTTTATCCGGACGACAATCAGGAATACACCATTACAGCCTCGCTGCCGGGGTGCACGCGCAGCAAGAAGGTCAGTGTTCGGGTTGACAGCCTTCCGCAATTCCTGAACCTGAGTCCGGTGGATACCACCGTATGCAAAGGGTCGGAGGTTGTCATTCGCTGGCCTGAAAACGACCCGCTTTTCGAGCCCGGATTATTCCCGAATATGACGTTTGAGTGGAGCCCCGGTGATTACCAGGTAACACCTGATTCGCTGCCGTTCCTCGCAGTACAGCCCCAGGATACCGTATTATACCGCAGGATAGCCATTAACGGTGCCTGCCGGGATACTTCCTATGCCAAAGTAAATGCCACCAGTCCGCCGGAGATTGTCATTACCCCGTTGCAGTCAACCATTTGTCCTGACAGTTCGGTATTACTCACCGCCATTGCCCTGACACCTTACGACAGTTTGCGCTGGACACCATCCACGTCGCTCAGTTGTGCCACCTGCGAGACACCGCTGGCTACACCAACAGGCAGTACAACATACACCCTTACAGCCGAGTACAACGGATGCAAAACATCGTACAACACGACAGTTAATGTCAGGCCCCTGCCCCTTTATCAGTTTCCCGATATGCCCAGTATGTGCTCGGGAGATGAAATCAGACTTAACGAATTGAGTGATCCCGCCGGAACAGTGTACCAGTGGCTTTCCGTCCCGCCCTTACCCATACAACAAGTGCCAGAGCCAACTGTAACACTGGGAGGTATAGGTCTTCAGACTGTCATGTTCATCATGAATGCCACCAACGGATGTCTGGTTCGCGATACATTCAGTGTAACCTATACAGGCGTCACACTCACTGCAACCGGAAGCGACACCATTTGTCCCGGAACACAGAAGATACTCACGGCATCATCTACGCTGGGAGGGGGGGCATATCTTTGGAGCAACGGGGTTACTACACAGGCGATACTGGTGGAACCCTCGGCGACAACGACATACACAGTGACATATACCCTTAATGGTTGCCAGTACGAAGACGAGGTCACCATGATAGTTCAGGGTCAGTCCCCCGAGGTAGTATTTCCTGATGATATCGCCCTTTGTCCGGGAGACTCCATTGTATTGAACAGCGTGGCAACACCCGGGGCAACTTACAACTGGACCTCCACTCCGACTGTGCAAATTGATCAGACAGGGGTTCCTGCTCCGGTTTTCCCGCAACAGACCACCCAGTTCAAGGTAAACGCCGTATTGGGGGACTGCTCCATTGAGAAAACCCTTAATGTCATTGTGCTGAATGCCACGCTCACCGTTTCCCCGGATATGAAAGTGTGTGTCGGGCAGCCTTTCACACTCAATGCAACGGGCACCGCAACAGGTACCTACGCATGGAATCCGGGTAATGATGAGCCTTCCATTACAGATCAGTTTGACACACCGAATTCTGTTGACTACATCTTGCTGTACACGTACGGACCAGTTGGCAATACTTGTCAGCTTACTGATACCGTGAATGTGAGTACCTACCCCGATTTTTCTGTTGAAATTATTGCTGACCCTGACTCCATCCTGAATGCAGGAGATGCCATAGAACTGGATGCCAATATCGTACCATCCCAGATACTGAACGGATTTACATTCAGCTGGCTGGAGAATGGCACCAGACCCATCGGCGATACACAACAAATATCCTATACCCCTGAAACCCTGGATACCAGTCTCTACTTTGATGTAAAAGTAACTGCACCCACCGGTTGTATGGAGACAGCCACATTCAGGATAAGGGTTGTACAACCTGATGTAAACATACCCAATGCCTTCACTCCGAACGGCGATAATTCCAACGATACATTCGGGTTAACTATTGTTGAAGGGAAAGCAGTAACCGAGCGAATGGAAATATACAGTCGCTGGGGGCAGCTCGTTTATGAAGATACAACCCCGGCAGCTGCCTGGGATGGCCGGGTTGATAACCAGGATGCACCATCCGATGTGTACGTGTACCGGATCAGATGGCGTCGCGGCGATGGCTCACTTGTAATCAGTACCGGACAAGTAACACTGATTAGATAGAATTAAGGCGGGGTTGGTTGATTTCTTAAAATCCATTACCTTTGCGCCGCCAAAGCAGGTCCTGTAGTTCAACGGATAGAATAGAGGTTTCCTAAACCTTAGATATGGGTTCGATTCCCGTCGGGACTACCAAGCCGGATATAATGCGTTGATTTTCAATGTTTTATATTCGGCTTTTTTGTTTTTGCACAGTCATGTTGTATCATTTGGGGGGGGGCTTTTCAATGGTATGGCTGTCACACTCCCCTGCCCTGCCTGATCATTTCAATAAACCACTCTTTCTCTGAAAGGGGAGCTGCAGATTCAACCTGTGTCCTGAACGACACAATCTCTGCCGATTCTGTCCACTTGAGTTGCATGAGTCTTCGGGTGTAGCGTATGATATTGAGATAATTATCGCGGTGATATCCAATAACTCTTTGTCTGCCAATGAAGCGATGCATAGACAGCAGGTGGGCATCAAGTGCATCATATTCGTCGGTTTCATAGAAAATCTTCAGTAGCAGCGTCTTGGCTATCAGATTGTTAATCAAGTCTTTATAGTCAGCCTCCTGCAAATTTAGCATTGCAGACCTGTAATCCTTTTTCAGGTAAGCAACCCTTGCCAGATTAAGCTTGACGCTGGCCTCCCGGTGCCTGCTTTCCAGAGACGGAGCATATTCACTGATAAACTGACCGGCCCATTCCGGTTCACCAACTTTCAGGGCAATGGCTACGATGTTATTAAATGCGAATGGCGAAAGCAGTCCGTTTTCGAGCAACAGGTTTACCTCCAGCGCCGATTTGTAAAGTCCGAAAGCCTGTTTAAAGTAACCCGATTTTTGCTGGTTGATTTTTTTGATACAGTAGTTTATGGCGAGCAGGTACAGGTCGCGCTGTTCGTCGGGAGGTAACAATTCCCTGTGCAAAATCAGCAGATGCCGGAAAGCATCAAAGTACTGCTCTGTTTCCGGTGCAGTAAGAAAAAGATAACAGTGGTAGTACAGAGAAACAGCCGGATTATCCGAAAGCGCGGGTTTGCTCCTGATTTGTTTCAGTACATCGTCGAGCATCCCGAAGTCATACTGTATCTTGTAAACTGCCTGGTGCGATAATGCAAAGCATGACTGTCGAAGTTTTCCCAGCACAAATGCCATCTCTGTGGCATCCAGCAAATCCTGCAGATTGAGCTCCCCGGTTCTTTGTCCGGAACTCGAAAACTGATAGCGCTCGTAAGCTATATCTGCCATGGCTTCATAGTACCCCCGGTGCCTGCGCGGTTGTTTGGTCAGTGCCGCAGTAGCCTGATCCAGTGCCCTGCCAAACTGTTTTTCCAGGCCCTTGCGACGCCATGCTCCGGCCAGACAGATATGAAAGTACTCATTATGACCGGTCTGATAAGCCAGAAATGCTTCAACCTGACTCTGCAACTCACTCATTGTCAATCTAAAAGACTGAATATCACTAACTTCACAAATCAACATCGCATATTCAGGTTGCGGATTTTTTCGGTTTTCCAAACAGTCGCACAGGTATGCGTACAGGTGTCTGAGCGATTCCTTCCTGCAGAAGAAGGGAGAGGCCAGCCACTGCCGGAAATGCTTCCGTTCCAGTCCTGAAAAGGATACCAGGGACGTCCAGAGTATTGATTTTTCCATAATTCAGGTTTGTATTATCCGCTTTTTACCCGTCACAAGAACTTGTTTTTTCGAAAATAAGCCAAAAAAATTATACTTTTAATTTTATAATTAATTGTTTATCAGTTTTTTAAATAAAAAAATTAGATTTTTTTTCCTATTAATTCATAAAAATGTACTTGGCAGACCAGATGTTTAACACCACTTTTGTACCGTGAAAACAAAGCTGTCAGCCAATCATCCTGCAATTACACAAACCGATAAAGCATGAAAAAAATCTTCTTTTTACTGATGTTTCTACTCGCGGGCGGGGTCTCCTCTGAGGTCATCGCACAGTGCCAGGTTGAAGCAATCGTATCAGGTCAAATTACCTGTAACGGACCGGTAGTGACCGCCAGCGCGGAAGTAACCCCTCCGGGAAACACCTACTTTTATACATGGATGTTTAACGGACAGGTACTGTCGGGTTCACCAGTGCTTACTATTACACAACCCGGCTTTTACTCGCTTGTTGTGACCGATTCACTGCAGAACTGTTTTGCTCAGGATACATTTATTGTTACCAGCGACCCCGGTATTCCGACAGTGTATATAGCTTCTTCATCAGCTACCTGTGATGAGGCTGTTTTCACAGCATTCACAAACAATCCTGTCGCTACCTATCTCTGGAACACCGGATCTACAACCGAGTCTATTCAGGTTAATCAGTCAGGCACCTATTGTGTGACCGTGACCAGCAACCAGGGATGCACGGCACAGGTATGCCGCAATTTTTTCACTGGCAACCAGCTTGAGGCAGAGATTGTCAGCTTCAACTCCAATATTTGTACCGATTCGCTGGGTATGTACGTGAATATTTCGGGAGGGACGCAGCCGTTCACCTATGCCTGGAATACTGGCGAAAATACATCCTGGATACTGCCAGCACAGTCGGGCTGGTATTCGGTTACTGTTACCAGTGAAAATGGCTGTACTGCTTCGGACAGTTACTATATCGAGACAGATCTGGATGATTGCGGTACCCTGAAAGGCGTGGTGTTTGCCGATTTCAACAATGATTGTCAGATCAGCGGCAATGATTCGGGGCTTGGTCAGTTCACCATCAGAATTGAAAATTCATCGGGTGATGTATATCATGTTTACAGTAACAGCGGTGGTGGTTACATCGTTTCCTTGCCAACAGGGGTTTACACGCTGACACCTGTTCTGAACAACAGTCCGTGGGCACCCTGCCAGCCATCCTATACTGTTACTGTGCCATTTGGAGGAGCGGTTGAGCGCAACATACCGCTGCAGCCCGTAGTGCTCTGCCCTGATATGCATGTAGATGTATCCGTTCCCTTCCTGCGTCGCTGTATCGGCGAGAATACCGTTTACGTTCAGTATTGCAACAAGGGTACGCAAACTGCCAGTGCTGCATACGTGGATATTGTTCTTGATCCCTTGCTGATATTCGTATCGTCCTCTGTTCCACACTCAACCCTGGGAAACAACACGTACCGTTTCGACATTGGCAATGTCGGGTTTAACGCTTGCGGAAACTTTACCTTCAAGGTGAAGGTGAGCTGTGATGCCGTTCTGGGTCAGACACACTGTGTGGATGCCACTATATTTCCGCATGATCCTTGCCCCCAGGCCAGTACACAGTGGTCGGGCGCCAGTGTGAAACTCAGTGCGAGCTGCAATGGCACGGAGCTGGAGTTCCGGGCAAAGAATACCGGGAATGCCCCTATGACTACCAACCTTGAATATGTAATTATTGAGGATGCTGTTATGTTGAATATGCCACCGGGTAATCCGCTGGCAGCCGGCGAGGATCGTCTGGTGTTCACTACCCCTGCCAATGGTGCCACCTGGCGTATTGAAGCTGAGCAGGAGCCATTCCATCCGGGATTTTCCATGCCGTCGCTTACAGTGGAGGGTTGCACTACCGGACAGACTTTTTCTCTGGGATATGTAAACCAGTACGAACTGGATGATGCTGACGAGTGGAAAGACATTGAGTGCCGCGCGAACAGCGGATCCTATGATCCGAACGACAAACAGGGACTTCCGACCGGATACGGCGCACAGCAGTATATCAAACCGGGTGTTGACATCGAATACCTGATCCGGTTTCAGAATACCGGCACCGATACGGCATTTACCGTGGTAATCCGCGATACACTGTCTGCCTGGCTCGATCCGGGAAGTGTAGTGCCGGGGGCATCCAGCCACCCCTATCGTTTTGATTATTACGGCGACGGATTCCTGAAGTTTGTTTTCGACCCGATTGCATTGCCCGACAGCAACGTCAATGTGGCCGGTTCACAGGGTTTTGTCTCATTCAGGGTGAAACAGATGCCGGATGTTCCGTTGCAGACAGACATTTATAACCGTGCCGCTATCTATTTTGACTTCAACGAGCCGGTTATAACCAACAGAACACACCACAAAGTAGGTATCAATTTCGTGACAGTTGACGCCTGGACACCCGCGCAGGAAGGACTTGTCCTGCATATTTCACCCAATCCTGCTACTGATCAGGTTACACTGACCATCGGGGGTACTTACAATATACAGGACGGCTGCGCAGAACTCACTGATTTAACCGGACGTCATACAACACGCATTCATTTTTCAGGTAATCAGATTAATCTGGAGCGAGGACAACTGCCTGCCGGCATTTATATGCTCAGGATAACTTCTGAAGGCAAAATCACAGGATACGCTAAACTGATATTCAAATAACATAAAAACTGCTTGTTTTAAAATGTTGCTGAGAGGGAGCCTGAAAGCCCCCTCTCAGCGTTTTTTCAGGTTAATAACTCCGCTGGAGAATCCTGAAAATTTCTCAAACATGGAATTCCCACCGGAGACTCTCTGTCTGGGCAACGCTCTCCATTCCGTTTCTGGCGAAACCGGATTTTTCCAAGACCCGGTTGGAGGCTGTGTTGGCCGGATCTGTATAGGCCAGAATCAGCGGAGGACTAAAATTGGCAGCAACATACTGAATCAATCCCTGAGTAATTTCAGTAGCCAGTCCCCTGCCCCAGTATTCCCTGGCAAGCACGTAACCAATCTCGATATCTCTGTCGGGCGCATACTCTACCCGACGAACCACGCAATAGCCGGCCAGTTCACCTGTCTCGATCAGTCTTATCATAAAAATCCCGAACCCCGGGTAATCCGAAGCATATTTCAGCCAGAAATCCGTCCGCTCACTGACAACACCCAAATCATCAGTAGCCGGTCGGATGAAGTGCATGACCTGTTCATCGGCCATGGTAGCCCGGACAAAATCAAAGTCTGACGGGCGATAAAGATTGCAACATGTGCGACTTGTGTTGATAGTAATTGCTTCCATAATGCGGGTAAAATTAATATTTATTTGCGCGATTTTCAAAATTGGCATTGTATTTGAAAATACCTGAATATGACGACAGATTAAGTGATGTCGTTATGCAACATATTTCACTCTAAAACCGTTTAATCATGGTAATCATTGGCATAATCCTTGGGCTCTTTGCTGTAGGCGAAGGAGTCATCACCCTGACCGAGATGCTACAAAGGCGCGTTCGCTGATTGTTGAATCGCGCAACAAAACGGAAGCCCGGATGCAATGATTTATTGCATTCGGGCTTTTCTTTTGCACTACATTTGCACCCAAAAAAATATTCGATGAAGTATTTCTGGTTTTTGTTTGTTCCGGTTCTGTTAGGCGGTTGTATTGAGGCAAATTCATCCTTCACAAGGGTTGCACCTGGCGTGTGGCGTGGTGTACTTGAACTTGAAAAATTCTCGTTGCCTGCTCAGAAAAAGGACGATGTTTCTATTTTGTACGAGCAGTTCAAACCCGGTGAACTGCCCTTCAATTTTGAAGTCACCTACACCGACGATGAGCGGTTTTATATTGAAATTATCAATGGCGCACAGCGAATCAGGCTGGACAGTATTCAGTACGGGCGCGACCGCACGCTCGCACGCGACACCATGAATGTTTGGTTCCCTGAATACCAGTCATATATACACGCAGAAATCAGGGGCGGCGTTATGCAAGGGTACTGGCGACTGACCACGAAGGAGGATTACCAGATACCGTTCTATGCGCACGCTGGTCGCAACTACCGTTTTACTACCCTGAACAACAAACCCGACCGCGATATTACAGGAAACTGGGCGGCCAGGTTCGGCATAGACCAGCCCGAAGCAGAACAGGATATGGCAATTGCAGAGTTCAAACAGGACGGTAATCATCTGCTGGGAACTTTTCGCACAGAAACAGGTGATTACGGCTTTCTGGAAGGAACTGTTCAGGGCAGAAAGTTTTGGCTGTCCGGTTTCGACGGTGCACATGCCCTGCTTTTTTCAGGCTCTGTGCGCGGAGATTCCATACAGGGTCAGGTCAACTTTGGTCATAAATCCAAATCGCTATGGACTGCGTGGCAGGACTCCTCCTTTGATCTGCGTCCTGCCGACTCGATCACCACAGTCAAAAAAGGTGCTGGTATTTCGTTCAGTCTGAAAACACCCGATGGACGGCAACTTTCCTACCCGTCAGCAGATTTTTCGGGAAAAATCAAGGTATTCACTATTTCAGGAACCTGGTGCCCGAATTGCCGTGACGAGCAGGTATTTCTCACCCGGTTCATGGAGGAGAACCCCGATCTGGCATCACTGATGTCGGTGGTATGCTTCTCTTTTGAAAGAAACAAGGATGAGAGTCAGGCAAATGCACACCTTGAGCGCTACAAGAAGAAACTCGGAATACCCTATGAAGTTGTATATGCAGGACAGGCCAGCAAGGATGATGCAGCACGCATGTTCCCGGTCCTTGATCAGATCAATGCATTCCCGACCATGATTGTTCTGGACAGGAATGATCAGATCCGGTTGGTACATACCGGCTTTGACGGTCCGGCCACATCCCGCTATGAATCATTCAGAAATGAGTTCAAGGCGCTGATTACTTCCCTCCGGTAATAACTTTATTTCCATCCCAGCCATAAATCCCTCCGACAGTCATGAACCGAATCATCCTTGCTTACTCCCCGGCTAATGCCGATCTGGCCCAAAAATTGCACGACACGCTTTCCCAATCCGGCGTGATGACCGAGCATGTTGCAAGCTCGGACAGCTGGCCGGAGGCTGTTTTCTCCAGCGGCCTGCCCGTGGTCATGCTGGTTACAGACAACCTGCTCACGGATCGCAGATGCATGTCGGGACTGCTGAGCGAACTGGCCAAATTGCCGGCGGGACGCATCCTTTTACCCGTTATAGCCGACGGAAAAAATGCCAATGGTGAGATAGTGCCTACTGCCATTGAC
>CAIYFY010000388.1 GCA_903925535.1 uncultured Bacteroidota bacterium
AATCGTTTAAAGTGGCGATTCAGATATCCAGACTTTGATTTCAGGCTTGCTTTTCAATTGATCCCATCCTTTTTCTCCCAGCACGGACAGGGCAGTAGCCCATGCGTCGGCGTCGGTGGCATTTTTTGCGAGTACAGTTACCTGCGTGCGCTGCGTAAGCGGCTGCCCGGTTCGCGGGTCAACGATATGCGAATACCGTTTCCCGTCCAGTTCGAGGTATCTGTAGGCAGCCCCGGAAGTAGTGATTCCGCAATTTTTCAGCGTCATCTGTTTATTCCCCTCGGCAGAGGGTATTTCAATCTGCCAGCCCTCCCTGCCCGGAGGAGCGTCCCCCAGGGCGATATCTCCGCCGGCATCCACCAGGGCTGTTGCGACGCCATTGTTCCGGAGCATACCGAGGCAATCATCCGCGGTCCAGCCCTGGGCTATCCCCCCCAGGTCGAGCAGGATCCCTTTTTTGCGCAGGCGCACGCACGACGCGCCCGGACGCACACGGATGTTTTTCCAGCCCACTGTTTTCAGTGCCGAGGAGAGGCGATCCGGCTCGGGGAGTTCCTTCAGACTTCGGGAACGGCGCCACAGCCGGGTGAGCGCCCCCACGGTAATATCAAAAGCGCCCTGGCTCTGCCGGGCATAGATGCTTGACCGTTGGAGAATATCCGCGAGTTCGGCAGATACCTTTTGACACCCTTTCCCTCCCGTCTGCCGACAAAGCCGACTCAGTTCACTCTCCGGCAACCAGTCGGAGAAGCGCATATTCAAGGTGTCAACCCTGCCAAAGATAGCACTGGCCAGCCCGCTGGCTTCCGAGGAATCCTGATTCGAGTAAAACACCAGGCGGAACACCGTCCCCATTTGGGGATGACGGAATTCAAAGCGGTTCTGAGTCCATGCTGCTATGCCCGTTTGAAGGCATAGCAGCAGGAGGGGCATTTTTTTCATATAACTTTTGTAACCCCTGGCACGGAACAGGGGTAGAGTCCGTCAGGGCCGGGCAGTACTTTTGGCAGGGCGTCCCAGGCGAGCCTTTCGGGTGCCAGGCTGATTTCCGATTTCATGGCGGCGTCCCATTCGATTACCTGTCCGGAATACGTTGCGAGACGGCCCATGATGGCGGTCATAGTACTTTTGGCTGCGTTTTCTGCATCGGCAAATTTGAATTCCCCTTTTGCGACGGCCTCGAAGAGTTCATCATGTTCGACCTGGTAGGGGTTAGCGTCATCTTTGCTGTCGTGCTCCCAGAGGGTATGCCCGCTGTGGGTCAGTATTTTTCCAGGCCAGGGTGCGCTGCCACTGGTGCCGTGGAACCCTTCGGTTACGGAATCCCTGGTTCCGGGGATTTGCCGGCACTGGCTGAACATCCTTGAGCCATCGGCGTATTCAAACTCAACTACATGGTGATCGTAAATTTCACCATACTCTTTGCCGACGCGCACCTGACGGCCACCACTTCCGTACGCCTTGACGGGATAGGCCTGCTTGACCCAGTTGGAAACATCCAGGTTGTGTACATGTTGCTCGACGATATGATCGCCGCACAGCCAGTTGAAATAATACCAGTTGTCCATCTGGTATTCCATTTCGGTCTGGCCCTTTTTGCGCGGGTGTACCCACAGGGCGCCCATATTCCAGTACACGCGGGAGGCTACGATATCGCCGATTGCCCCCTCCTGCAGTTTTTCGACCCAGCGGCGGTAAACGGTCTGATAATGGCGCTGCAACCCCACCACCACGTTGAGTTTCTTCTTCTTGGCCTCCTCTGCAGCCGCCAGCACCTGTCGGATACCTGCGGGGTCAACGGCTACTGGTTTTTCCATGAAGATTTGTTTTCCCTGGGCAACCGCTTCACTGAAATGTGCCGGCCTGAACCCGGGAGGGGTGGCTAAAATGACCACATCGGCGTGCTTCATCGCTTTTTGGTAGGCGTCAAATCCAACATATCGGCGCTCTTCGGGCACGTCCACGCGGTTTTTTACACTGCCCTCCACCCCGAGAGAATCGCTCAGATCATCGGCGGTCAGGCTTTTGTAGGCGTCATCCAGGCGGTGCTTGAACGCATCGGCCATAGCCACCAGCCGGACGTTCTGCCGGGCCATGAGCGCTTGCAATGCGGCACCGGTACCGCGACCGCCACATCCTATGAGGGCCACTTTAATCGTGTCGTCCACCAGGCTGTTGGCTGCATGAGATAGCGGTAAAGAACCGAGCATGGCGCCGCCTGTCAGCACCGTTGATGTCTTGAGGAAATCGCGTCTGGAAGTTTGACTCATGGTTGTACAATTATTTTAGGTGTATAGTATGATATGATGATCAATCCTTGATCCATTTTTCAAAGAACGCATCGCGTTCTGATTTGCTCTTCCGGTGGATTTCCTTTACCATCCGAAACCCTGCGAAAGGAGACTCGGGGTTCCACCACTTGCT
>CAIYFY010000389.1 GCA_903925535.1 uncultured Bacteroidota bacterium
ACGCTGATTATCAGTCCGCTGGAAGAAATCATCAGCCGCCGCTCAGCCGGATCAAGCAGTCTGCACAATACCCTGTCGCTGATGCACAGAAATGCAGTAAAACTGCTGCACATGATTAATCAGCTGCTCGATATCAGGAAGGCAGAGGCCGGATTGATGAAACTGGAAACGGAAGAAGGCAATATCGTTCAGTTCGCCGGTGAAATATGTCTTTCATTCCGCGAACTGGCAAGGCAAAGGAACTGCCAGTTCGAACTAAACCCTGAAAAACCGGTTATCATGGCGCGTTACGACCCTGATCAACTGGAAAAAGTGTGTTATAACCTGCTTTCCAACGCTTTCAAATTCACTCAGCCCGGCGGGATAGTCACTGTTTATACAGGTGAAGAGAAGGAAAACAACAGATGCTACATCCGGGTAAAAGACAACGGGAAAGGTATTCCTCCCGATAAACTCCCCTACATCTTTGAGCGCTTTTTCAGAGCCGAAGAAACGGATCTCAGCAGTGACGAGGGCGGAACCGGCATAGGACTGTCGCTGGTCAAAATGATTGTTGAACAACACCAGGGTCAAATTGAGGTGGAAAGTGCGCCCGGAGAAGGCAGCATCTTTACTGTATGGCTTCCTCTTGACCGCGATAGTCACGAAAAGGTCAGTCCCCGTGCGAACGCAGAGGCGCTTGAAAGTTATATGCCGGTAAGTACTACTGTTGATATCGGTGAGGTTGAAAAAAATGGAAGTGACGCAAATGAAGTGCCCGTTATCCTCCTGGTGGAAGACAATGCGGATATAAGACAGTATCTGTGCGACAGTTTCTCCGACAACTATCAGATTGTTGAGGCGATGAACGGACAGGAAGGACTGGAAAAAACACTGGAGTTTATGCCGGATCTCATCATATGCGATATTTCCATGCCGGGTATGGACGGTCTGGAGCTGACCAAAACACTCAAATCAGGGGTGGAAACCAGCCATATTCCTGTAATCCTCCTGACAGCCCGCACATCACTCATATTTAAAATTGACGGGCTCGAACTTGGCGCGGATGATTATATTACCAAACCTTTCAACCTGAAACTTCTACAGCTGCGCGTTAGAAATCTGATAGAGAGCCGCCGGCAGTTGCGGGAGAAATTTGCCCGGAATATGGCGAATCTGGAACCTGAAACCAGCGTTTCGGCATACGCTGAACTGGATCAGGAGTTTCTTCATTCTGTGGAAGAAATCGTTCAACAGCATCTGTCAGATCCAGATTTTTCTGTTGACGATCTCGCAGCCAGACTTTTCATGAACAGAAAACAGCTGTACAGAAAAGTGAAGGCACTCACTAACCAGACCCCCAATGAGTATATAAGAAGTATCCGCCTTCAACAGGCAGCTCAGTTGCTAAGGACGCGACAGTTCACCATCGCCGAGGTGACTTACCGCGTCGGATTTCAGGACTTGAAATACTTCCGTGAAAGATTCCGCGATTTTTACGGGGTTAACCCTTCTGAAATTATCTGACGTGAACGACTTACCTTTTCCTGATCAGCCAGTTCTTCTCCGCACTTCTCAGGTAGTAGGCTCTGGTGGTGCTGGATATCCCGATGGCGAATCCCAGACCAAACTGCAGTCCGCCGGATACGAGCAGCTTTTGTCGGTCAGAGCGGTTCTCCACTGACAGCGCGGTGAGGCCCGTCAGTACCCCGGAGAAGAAAAGTACCCCG
>CAIYFY010000390.1 GCA_903925535.1 uncultured Bacteroidota bacterium
ATTGATCGCGCTGATGGGATGCTCGCTGGCCCACGGGCAGAACAGCTACATGTCTAGACTTCGGGAGACATCGAATTTGCTTCCCGGACAGGCTGCGAAAGCCGATTCGGTGCTTGGGGTCTTACTGCAGGAGATAATTGAGAATAAACCGCCAGGAAGCGATTCCATGTTGCTTCTGAACTATGCCCTGCTCGGTCACAGCGGGCTCTATCAGGGCAAGCTGAACCTTGCACTCGACTATTATAACAAATCACTTTACCTGAACAGAGACAAAATTTATCCCAAGTTGTACATGGGTTGCCTGCTGAACTCGGCTATTATCCTGGAAAAACAGTTCAGATTCAAAGAGGCGTCGGAAACTTATCAGACTCTGTTGAACCTTGCAGAAGGTAAAAATGACTCCGTGTTAATTGCTGACACCTGGCTGAATATCGGTATCCTGAATCATAAACTGAAAGATGATGACAATGCAGTCGCCATTATGGAGAAACTTTACACCTGGCATCGTGAAAAGCGGGATACGCTCGAGATGGCCAATGTGCTTCAGAATATTGCTACATGCTGCTTCCCTAACCAGATAAAAAAAGCTGAAAGTACCCTCATTCAGGCGCTCGACCTGTACCGTCGGCTCAAAAATCCTGATTTGCATTATATTCTCATCAACACGAATAACCTGGCCGAGCTGTATATTTACCAGAAAAGATTTGCCGAGGGTGCCAGGCTGCTGCAGGTTAACATAGAACTTTCAAAAAAGTCCGGAGCAACTGAACAGCAGGCCATAGCATACAGGCTCCTGGCCCAGTGTGAGATCGAGGCAGGAGGAAACCTTCAGAATGCCCGGGAATACATAGAAAAATCAGAACAGCTTGTGCGTGTATCAGGCAGATCGGATATTCTCAGAGATCTGAAAGAAACGGAGTTGCTGCTGCAGGTTCGATCCGGGAACTTCGGAGAGGTCAAAAAAATCCTGGAAAGCTACAAGCAGCTCTACGACGAATCGGCGCGTGAAAATGCGCGAATCATCAATACCGAGTTTCAGACTATCCACGAAGTAAAAAAAATATCCGATCAGAAAAATCTGCTTCAGGAAGGGATCGTACTGAAAAACAGGCAGCTGACCTTCACGCTTGTTGCCTTGCTGGCATCCATTCTTGCCATAGTCATCATTGTTATGCAGTACCTGCGAATCAGGCAGGCCATGAAAACAATGTATCAGATGAACGTGGAGATTGCCGGCAGTTCGCCCGCCAATCCGGCTCATCAGGTTATGTCTGTGAATGAAAATCCGGATACTGATGACGATGACCCTGAGAGCGTGAATATGATCATTCTCTATGGCGCGATTCTGGAAAGGCTTGAAAGTCAAAAACTCTATCTGGATCCGACGCTGTCAGTTCAGTCCATGAGTGAGTCCATGAACAGAAGCAGCCGCTCTGTTTCAAAGGCAATAAACGAAGTAGGAAAAACCAGCTTTTCCGCTCTTTTGAGCAGATACCGCGTCAATGAGGCACGCCGGTTACTTGCTTCTGACCAGAATATTTCCGTCAATGACGTCATGTTGCAATCCGGGTTCGGAAGCAGGCCGTCTTTCCACCGCAATTTCAAAATGGCCACCGGTTTTACACCTGCCGAATATGTGATCTGGACGAAAAAACGCAATTTAGCAAAGAGAGACATTCCGGGCAATAATCTGTCCGACAGCGATCCGGTATAATCCGGGTTCACAAACCGGGTGATCCAATAATATACTTGCACCGCTGATGTAATTGAGGGGGGCTGCATTATCGTAGCTCTTTGGTTCCCAATACCCTTTTCCCGGCCGTTTTCGTGCCGGATGATAACCTGTACCAGGGGCAAGAGCAGGTGCTTTCGAAATCCGGGCTGCAGACTTTCGGTTTACGAATAATTTTGGGTGACACGGCAGATCTTTTCTGCCCGGGCGCCGGGCGGGTATCTGTTATTATTGTGCTGATTGGGGGGGG
>CAIYFY010000391.1 GCA_903925535.1 uncultured Bacteroidota bacterium
CTCCCTGCTTCATTTATATCCCGGATGCAGCACCTCCTTCCCGGTGAGGAGTTGCCACTCTTTCTTCAGGCACTGGAAGAAACGGCTCCGGTGAGTATCCGTCTTAATCCGGAGAAGAGGTTACCGGACGGACACGAGCCTGCCGGTGAACGCGTACCCTGGTGTAAGGAGGGGGTGTACCTTTCACAAAGACCGGTATTTACCCTGGATCCTGTATTTCACGCAGGTGCTTACTACGTTCAGGAGGCCTCCTCCATGTTTCTTTGCGAGGCACTTCGTCAGTCGGTTGACCGGTCAGAACCACTCAGGGTACTCGACCTGTGTGCAGCACCGGGCGGAAAGAGCACCCTGATCGCCGATTTTATTGGTCCGGACGGGCTGCTGGTGGCCAATGAGACTATTCGCTCACGCGTGGGTGCGCTCAGGGAAAACATCGAAAAATGGGGATATAACAATGTGGCAGTAACAAGCGGAGAGGCGGAGGATTTTGCCCGGGCTCCCGGACTGTTTGATGTGGTAGTAACGGATGCGCCCTGCAGCGGGGAAGGTATGTTCAGAAAGGATCCCGATTCGATAGGGGAGTGGTCGCCGGAAAATGTTACCGTCTGCTCGGCCCGGCAAAAACGCATACTGACTGCTGCGGTGGAATGCCTCAAGCCGGGAGGAATACTTGTTTACAGCACTTGCACCTATAACAGCGAGGAAAACACAGACAATACAAACTGGCTGAGCCGAAATTTTCCGATGGAACTGGTCAGACTTGAAGTGCCGCCATCGTGGGGAGTGACAGAAACTGACGGTGGATATCAATTTTATCCGCATAAAACCAGGGGGGAAGGGTTCTTTCTGGCAGTTTTGCGAAAAACCGCAGGTGAAACTGCAAAAACCGGCACCGGGAACTTCAAAAATTTGTCGGCAATGCCCAAAACATCAATTCCGCTGATAACAGGCTGGATGAGAACAGACGCGGCACTGCGTTATTTTCAGACAACATCGGGAGAAATCATGGCACTGCCCGGGCAGTGGACAGAAGTTTATTCCGTTATTGAAAAACTGGTCAGACTCAAGTGGTTCGGCACCAATATTGGAGAAATCAAGGGTAAGGACATGATTCCCTCCCATGCACTGGCACTTGGTAACCTTATAAATCCGGATATACAGCACGTGGATGCAGACCGGACCCAGGCACTCAGATTTCTCAAAAAAGAGGCCATAGAAATTCCGGAAGGAACGAAGAACGGCTGGACACTCGTCCGGCATCACGGACTCAGCCTGGGATGGATAAAAGTAATGCCGGGCAGAATGAACAACTATCTGCCGCAGGAACGGCGAATCCGGATGGATATAGCGGATTAGGGTGTTTCCGACAAAAAATAGGCGTTTCCCGGAGGAGCATAAACAGATATGTCCATACTTTTGGGCCATGGAAGAAGTACTGCAGAATACCAAGCTTGGTTTGAAGCTGCCCACGGATCCAAGGTGGGTAAATCTCGCCGAAATGGATCTCGGCGAAATCCTGACTGATCACGCCTACTGCGAGCAAAAGGCTGCCACCTCCTGTATAACCCTCATTCAGGGATATCCCGAGCGCGCAGAGCTGGTTGAACAGCTGGCACCGGTAGTCACAGAAGAATGGGGGCATTTCCGCATGGTACTGTCAGAACTGAAAAAGAGAGATCTGAAACTCGGCAGGCAGCGAAAGGATGAATACGTCAACAAACTGCTTGCTTTTCAGAAAAAGGGTGGTTCCAGAGAAGATACGCTGCTCGAAAAATTGTTAACCTGTGCTTTGATTGAAGCCCGAAGCTGCGAGCGCTTCAGACTGCTCTCCCTGAATTGTTCGGACGAGGAGCTCAGGGTTTGGTACCACAAGTTCATGGTAGCTGAAGCCGAACACTACAGGATGTTTCTTGATCTGGCTAACCAGTACTTCGGAAAAGAGAAAACAAGGGAGCGCTGGCAGGAGTACCTGACAGCAGAAGCCGAGATTATGAAAAACCTCGAAACAAGAGGCGACCGCATGCACTGAATGGAACGTGCGGTCACCCCGACGGCAAAAGGCAATCAACCTTTCAACTTGTTGATTTTGCCTTCTTCTCCAAAAAGCTCCCGTGAAACCTTGTTATAGGCTGCTGCAGCTTCCTCGGCAGTATCAAACATACCGATGTGACGAGCTTTGCCGTTCACGGAAATGACGGCCCTGAATCGTTTGTGTTCCCGATAAACCCCGGTAAAACCAGTACTGCTGCTCGTTTTTCGCTGCCTGCTGGCAACTGAGCGAGAGCGGAAAATCAGGTTCTCGACACGACAATCAAGTTTGTCGCCATTTTTTGC
>CAIYFY010000392.1 GCA_903925535.1 uncultured Bacteroidota bacterium
AGGTGATGAGCAACTTGGTAACTCACTCAGAGAGCACATACTATTCAAGGACCCTCCCGATCATATGCGGCATCGTACAGTGGTACAGGAGTTTATTACTCCCCGATCCAATCTCAACGAGGAAGGCATGATATCAGATATTACCAACAACCTGATTTTCCGAGTAAAGGACAAGAGGCGCATGGAATTCATGTCGGAGTTCGCCACCCGTCTTCCGATAGCTGTCGTGGACGGGAATGTGTGTAATTCAGTTTGGTGCCGGTGGAGGCCTGTAAACATGAGAACAATGCAACAATCGAAGCTCCTGGCATGGACATTTGTATATACGATATGGACATTTATATGTACAACTGTGGTGCCAGAGTTATGAAAGGATTACAGGCGGATACATTTGTATCGCACAGGCAGGCGCAACACTACAAAAAGTGAGACGCCGGTCGAAAACTAATCCTCTTCATATATGACAAATCAATCAGGCGCTGATATCATCAACGTCAACGAGCGGCTGCACCTGCAGGATCCGACGTCATTATATAACAGCCTGCTGGAGCGCGGACCGTTTTTCAACGGTACTCACTGGATTCTGTCCAGGTATGCGCATGTGAGTGCTTTGCTGAAAAATCAGGCACCCTCGAAGCGCACGGGTAGTGAGCCGCTTGCGGGATCTCTCCGAAAAAACATCCTCTTCAAGGACCCTCCCGACCATACACGACACCGCTCGGCAGCGCAGGAGTTTTTCTCCCCCAAAGCGATGATGCCTGAAGAGGAGCTGGTGATGGAAACTGTCCGGCGACTTATTAACCGGGTAAAGGACAAGCGAAGTATGGAGTTTGTGTCCGAGTTTGCCACACGACTCCCCGTAATAATTATGGGAGATTATCTGGGGGTTTCGGACGACAAAAAGGATGAGCTCGCCGGTTATGCCCGGCAGTTTATTTTCGAATTCAGCAATGATCCGGAGGTATCCGACAGAGCAGTTACGGCTCTGCGCAACTACTTTACCCAGCATATTGACAATTTTTTGAGGGCTGCCATACCGGGAAGACTGCTGGCCCGGCTGGCCGCCGGCTACCGCGACGGCATACTGGACAAGGATGAACTGATTGAGATGTGCGTGTTCCTTTTTGCTGCAGGCACTGAAACGTCAGGCAGTCTGCTGGGATCCGGCCTACTGACGTTGCTGCAACACCCCGAATCGCTGGAGGCCATCCGCAACGACGCCACACTCCTGCCGAATGCTGTTGAAGAAATGCTGCGGTACGAGTCGCCCGTGCCTATGACTACCATGCGCTCAACAACCGAGCCCATGGAAATAGACGGACTGGTAATCCCGGAAGGCTGCCCCGTTATCGGCATACTGGCAGCAGCGAACCGGGATCCTGAAAAATTTCCGGATCCCGGGCGGTTTGACATCTATCGCAATACAACGGGGCATTTTTCATTCGGCGGCGGCATCCACTACTGTATGGGCGCTTCACTGGTGCGCCTCGAGGCCAAAGTCACCTTCACAGCCCTGTTTGAACAGCTGCCCACGCTGCGGCTCGACCATGGGAATATATTTAACAGACTGACCCGAAAGATATACCGATCGCCCGGGAGCGGAGCCTGGTACTGGCGCGAGCGCACCCCCACGCGCGGACTGGAATACCTGAAACTGAAGTGGTAATCAAACAAACAGCTATGAACAGCGTCGGCTATGAATCCATCATAAAGTCCCTTTCCAATGCAATGGCATTCCTGAAACAGCGCCAGCTGCCCTCCGGGGAATTCATCTGTATGGTAGCAGATGACGAGACTCTTACGCTGAATCTCAGGGAAGACTCAAGTCCGTTTATTACTCAACACATACTTTACTCCCTGCAGACAGCCAATCTGCCCACATGTGACAATATCATCCTGAAATCACGGAAATTCCTCGCCCTGGAAGCATGGCCGGGCGGCGTCTGGAGGTACTGGTCAAAAAGGCATCCCGGTTCACTGTTTATTCCTCCCACCAGTGACGACACGTCCTGTAATGCCTTTCTGATGAATATCAGGGGAGAAAACACCCGGCTCATCCGAAAAATCATCCTGGGAAACCGAAATTCGGACAACATATATTACAACTGGATACTGCCCCGTGTACATCACCTGCGATATCCCCAAACCTGGCCGGCACTGCTGCATATAGTCAGGAGCCCGTCCAAACTTCGGCTTTTTTTCAGGTCAGGACACAACAAGCCCCACCCGGAACATGTGGATGTAGTTGTCAATGCCAACGTCGTACTTTTTCTGGGTGAGAATAGCGACACGACCCCCGCTGTGGAGTGGATAAAACAAGTAGTCGAGTCCGGGACCGAAGAGACCTCTGACAGATCCTACCAGAGTAAATATACCCTTTATTATGCACTTCTCCGCTGTGACAGGGCCGGAATCAGGGCCTTCGATTCACTGAAAGGACTGATTACAGAGCGGCTTGCTGAAGACTTGAAAAATCCGGATAACATGAGTGCCATGGAAATAGCAATCAGTGTCCTCATTCTCACGGAATGGGGTTCCAAAGTGCCGGAAATCAGGAAAAGCGTCCGGTATTTACTGGACGCACAGCGTCCTGACGGAAGCTGGCCGATTGATGTATTCTGTTACGGAGGATACAACAAGAAAACATGCCGCTTCTGGGGTTCAGAAGAACTGGTGACCGCTTTCTGCCTCGAGGCACTTGCCCGTTATCAGCCATTTCAGGCACATAATCAGCAGGAGCCATGAAAAACAGTCCGACCGGAGAAATCCACTTCTTCCATATACCCAAAACGGCTGGCACTTCTCTGTCGTCGCTTATACGAAATGCCTATCCGCCTGCAGAATGTATTCCGGCCCATACCGTATTGGAACTCACGGCGATGGATCCGGCCAAAGTACCCGCATACAGGTGCTATACCGGACACTTTTTCTCCCTGCTGGAACCGCTGGCAGGCCGGGCACTTCCAACAGTGACCGTTCTGAGAGATCCCTTCGAGCAAACAGTTTCACTCATCCGGCATTGCCAGCGGATAGATCGTATTGGCGGAGTCATCGTCCCCCTGTATGCGCGCGGGCTGGAGCAGGCGTGGAAACACTTTCCTCTGGTGAGAAGAAGCATTGAACAGCGGTGGACGCCTGTTGTGATGAACAACTTCCAGACCCGGGTTCTTGGAAGCGATATCCTGCATCCCGGACGACTGAAACCCGACTACTATGGCATCACCTATCCCTTTCTCGAGCCCGGATTTTCTTCACCCGATGCAGATATGGATGAGCTTTTTGAAAAAGCGAAAGCCCGGCTCGACAAAATGGCCGTAGTGGGCACTGTGGAAAGACTCCATGAAACAGTCAGTCTGATATTTAAGGTCATCGGAGCACCTGTCCCGCAACATATTCCGCGTCTGAATTCAGGGACTATGCCGGTACGCACACACCGGCAGGCCGGCAACACGAGCGCAGAGCTGGCCTCTCTGATTGACAGAGAGAATATTTATGACCGGGCCCTCCATCAATATGCCAACAGCCTTCTGGAGCGCAAGCTGGCTTTGCAGTCACCTGATCAAAGATACACCGCTCAATGATTAATCTTCCCGAGGCACTCAAATTAATCCGATTCAAGCAGTGGTGGATTTACAAGATAGCACCTGCGCTGGGCGTATTCCTGCTTTTCAGAGCAGAGAATCCGGAAATTATCGGCAGCAGAGATATTATTCACCTGCTATTGCTGACCGTGGCGCTCGCGCTGTCAGCGACTTTCACCTCGGTTTCCAATGATTTGGCGGATATTGAATCAGACCGTATTGCCGGGAAGTATAACAGGCTGAGCGGATGGTCGCATAACCGGGTACTTGCACTGCTGGCAGGCATTGTACTGGCAGGGGCTGCCGTTGAAGCGCTGCTGCCCGGAGTGGGACTGAAAATCTGCTTTTTAATATTATGGATCAACTGGGCTCTCTACTCTGTCGAGCCCTTCAGAGCAAAAAAAAGAGGGGGATTAGGGCCCTTGCTCGACTCCACGGGTTCACACGTTATACCGTGTATCATGGCCATTTTACTGTCCGGATTTACGCCGGAGAGTGACCCGATAAAAAGCTCACTGGCAGTTTTATGGTCGTTCCTGTGGGGTACGCGCGGAATTATCTGGCACCAGTTGTACGACTTCGAGCATGACAGCAAATCATCTATCCGGACAATGCCCGGAGTAGTTGGTTACGAGCGCTCCATATTCATATCTGAAAAAATACTGTTTCCTGCAGAAACAGGGGTATTCATCGCTCTGTTGGCGATCATGCAACCGGCACTGCTGATTCCATTCTTCGTGTGTATCATCATGGAACTGGCTGGCAATTACAGCAGTGTTGTACCCAGAGAAATTGTCCGTCCGGGAGGAATGAACTGGCTGTATCTCACCGACTACTACACACTGATATTACCACTTAGTATCTTTTTCTCAAGTCCGAAATCTTTTCTGTTACCTGCAGGTATAATCATTGTTTTCTTTCTCCGGGGCTACATGGAGCGTATATTTGCCGACTACAGAATTTTATACAGATTCTGGAGAAACTGGAAAACCAGACAGGAATAGCCACATCAGCAAAAGTGAAGGAAACAGCCATACAGGTTCGGAATTTGTCCAAGAAATATCGGCTGGGAGAGGTAGGTACCGGCTCCCTGAGTCAGGATGTGGAGCGCTGGTGGAAAATGCGGATACTGGGTCAGGAAGACCCTTTCCTGAAAATCGGCGGTACCAGTGCGACAGGCACTGCAGGCACCGTCTACAGCCTGAAAGATATAAGTTTCGAGATAAAACAGGGAGAGGCCGTAGGTATCATCGGTAAAAACGGGGCTGGCAAAAGCACTTTGCTCAAACTGTTGTCCAGGGTGACAGCCCCCACTTCAGGGCATATCCGGTTAAAAGGGAGGGTGGCCAGTATGCTGGAAATAGGTACTGGATTTCACCCCGAACTCACCGGACGGGAAAATATCTACCTGAATGGCGCCATTCTGGGCATGAACAAACGGGAAATCAGCCGAAAGCTGGACGAAATCATTGATTTCAGCGGAGTGGATCAATACATAGATACGCCGGTCAAAAGATACTCGTCAGGTATGTACGTGCGCCTGGCTTTTGGTGTCGCGGCTCATCTTGAAAGTGAAATTCTGATTGTTGACGAGGTACTGGCCGTTGGTGATGCCGAATTTCAGCGGAAGTGCCTCGGGAAAATGGGAGATGCAAAGACAAACGATGGCCGAACTGTATTGTTCGTCAGCCACAATATGGCTGCAGTCACAGCGCTGTGTCAAAGGGCTGTTCTTCTGGAAAAGGGCGAAATGGTATTCGACGGACCAGCCCGGGAGGGTGTCGAGCGGTATCTGCAGAGTAACAACCCGGAGGTAAATCAGGAAAAATCATGGCCCCCCGGCGAAGGGCCCGGTGACTACCGCGGCCGGCTTTCCATGGTGAAAGTATCTCCGGCCAGAGGTAATGTTTTCAGCCTGTCAGCAGGAATAACACTGGAATTCAGGGTAATATGCCACACGCCGGGATTGCGCATCAATCTGGCATTCGAGATAATTACCTCCGACCAGATACTCGTTCTGCAGCACGGCACAGCGCTCGCCGATGGCAAGGCCGTTGAACCGGGCAATTATGAAATAAGCGTGGATATACCCGGAAACATGTTGAACCAGGGACGTTATCTGATTAATGTATGGCTCGGCGGAAGTTTCAAACCGCCAAAAAGGTTCGACCATGTTGCCGGATTCACGATTGAACATACTCAGATTGACCACATCATGGTACCCGTACCAGGTATCCTCCGACCTGTACTGAACTATCAGCAGAAATTTGCCGGAACAGCCGCTGACAGACCCAATGAATAGAGTTTTCCCATGAAAATTGCCCTCATTTCATACTACGACGACAAGGGTGGTGCCGGCAAGGCGGCCTACCGGCTTTTCCGGCAATTTGAAAAGGACGGACACGAGGTGTGCATGTTCGTTTACCAAAAAACGACCAGCGATCCGGCCGTAGTGGAAATACGCCCGCTCTTGCGCCGGCTATTACTGTATGTCACGACAAAATATCTCCACAGGCTGTACAAGCCCCGGGAAATGTTCAGCTACATGCTGGTCAGGAACAGATCGCTGGTGAGGGCGGTAAACCAGTTCAAACCGGATGTCGTGCATGTACACTGGACAGGCAAACACGTAATGGGTCCCGGCGATATGGCCCGAATGGCCGCTCCTGTATTCTGGAGTCTGCACGATATGAATCCTTTCACAGGCGGTTGCCATTACAGCGGATCGTGCGAGGGCTTCAAAACAGCCTGCGGAAATTGCCCTGTACTTCAATCAAAACATGAACACGACTTCAGCAGCACGCAGGTAAAGATTAAACTCAAAGCCTTTGGGAGCAAAACTGTCACATTCATCGGATCAAGCCGGTGGATGACTGAACAGGCCTCAGGCAGCACCATCGGGAAAAGACATGTATGCGTCAACCTGCCCACTTTCGCCGATTTATCTGTTTTCAAACCGGCAGAGATACCCAAAAATGAAGCAAGGACACGATTACTGTTCACTGCCGCGTCGGGAACCACGGAATACAGAAAAGGATTCGACCTGTTTATCCTGTCACTCCGGTTTCTGGCCCCTGACAGGTTCACCCTGAAAGTAGTTGGCAATACATTACATCCGGCACTCGCCACCACTGGTTTCCAGACAGAGATGCTGAAACCTGCCGATGACGACACCGTTCTCGCATCCTATTATCAGCAGGCAGACATGGTCGTGGTACCATCCCGGGAAGAGAATTTTTCCAATGTAATTATTGAAGCACTCGCCTGCGGACTACCCGTCGTGGCATTCCGGACAGGCGGCAACGCAGACCTGATTATTCACCGGCATAACGGATTTCTGGCTGACAAAATGGACGGACCTTCGCTCGCCGAGGGTATTCAGTGGATAGCCGGGAACCTTGACCGATACCGCTTGTCAGACAATGCCCGAAAAAGCATGGAAAATCGCTTCTCACCAGAAAAGATTTCGAAACAATACATCAATCTCTTTAATCAAACGCTGTCTGGCCGATAATCCGGCCACCCGGTGAATCACTCAACATGAATAAAATCCTCTTTATCCCCACCAATTCGTGGTCGCCATGGGGTGGCAGCGAGTTCCTCTGGGCTCAACTGGCCACTATTTTTCATGAAAAGCACTACGATACCAGCATCTTTATCAAAAAATGGCTGACCATGCCCCCCGAACTGGAGGCACTCACCAGTGCCATACCAACCCGTTTCCAGCCTTATGTCATCAACGACTGGCACAAAGGACTGCTCAGACTGGCCGGCATCGAATACACCGAACGAGCGCTCAGGGGGATTAAAAAGATTCACCCGGATTTTGCCATTATTTCACAGGGGGTAAACCTCGACGGTCTGATCTGGATGAAAGTCTGCAGTGATCTCGGTATTCCTTATGTGACTATATCTCAGGCTGTCCAGGATTTTCACTGGATTGACGAGGACACGATAGTACAACTTCGCAGGGGCTATGCAGGTGCGCGCGCCAACTATTTCGTATCACTGGCCAATAAACTTCAGACAGAAAAGCAGATTGGCCATGACGTACCCCATGCAGAAGTCATTTTCAACCCTTTCAACGTAAATTACCACCATGCTCCTGAATATCCGGAAAGCGATATTCTGCAACTGGCCTGCGTAGCGCGATATGACTTCTATTCAAAGGGACAGGATATTCTGCTCGAAACACTCAACCAGAAAAAGTGGCGTGAAAGGCCGCTGATGATCAATTTCTACGGCAGGGGAATCAATGAATTTATCTTGCGGGAGTTAATCAAGCGATGGGACTTGTCGGGCATCACCTCCCTGAAAGGACACGTAGATCCAGCCGAAATATGGAAGACCAACCACGCTCTTGTCCTTCCATCCAGGTATGAAGGATTGCCTCTGGCCCTGGTGGAAGCATTATTATCGGCCAGAACAGCCATAGTAACCGATGTTTCTGGCAATGGAGAGGTTCTTGTTGACAATGTCACGGGCTTTCTGGCCAAAGCCTGTACCTGCGAAATGCTGGACGAAGCCATGGAGCGGGCATGGCAGGTGCGGGAGCACTGGAAAGACTTCGGGAAGGCAGCCCGGGAACATGTTGTGGGTATAGTACCGGAAAACCCGGCATTGTACCTGTTTGAAAAAATAAAAAAGGATTTTCTGTAGGAGACAAAAATATCATTGGCCAAGCCAGCAATTCAGATTATATTTGCCCTTAAAGGCAGCTTCGGATCGCCAGGTGCCAAAAATTGAAAGTATCAGTATGCCAGCGGAAAGAAGAATAAAGGAATCCCACCTCAGAAGTCTGCTGAAAGGAATCTCCTGGAGGGTCGTTGGCACAATGGATACCATGCTACTGTCCTATATATTTACCGGAAGCATGAAAATAGCAGCTGCAATAGGCGGTACGGAAGTGCTCTCAAAAGTAGGACTGTATTACCTGCACGAAAGAGCCTGGCAACGTGTCCCGACAGAAAAACTCAGACACTTCGCCCTCAAAAGCAGACTCTACTATCTGTTCCGAAAGCGATCCTGACGTATAAAAACCTGCTGTACCGTACAAATTATCCCTGTCTAACGAAAACACCGCCCGTGAACCCTGTCCAGCCTGTTGATACCACCGCCTGGCGAAATCATATCTACCAGCACATGCTCCGCACCCGGGGCTCCAAGTACCTGTGGTTCCTGAAGTACCTGAAACTGTTCCGGCTGATCGCCAAAACACCGGAAAGAGCGGATTTTCTGGAAGCCTATTATACCCTGATGCGCTACCTCGACGATATCGTTGACAACGACGCACCGCTGCCCGCAGGCTACAGGGATACCGAATCTTACCTGCTCGACAAAATCCGGTTTTCCGGAAATCCGGTGGATCCTTCCGATGAGTCGGATGCCATGATGATACACTGCTTCCAGCTCGGAAATACATTCGGCGAGTCCTTTAAAGACGAAACGGAGGATATCCTCGGCTCCCTGCTCTTCGATGCCCGCCGTATGGAGCACACCCGATTTTTCAGCTCGGAGGAGCTCATGGAGCACTATCACCAACTCGACATCAGAGGCACTGTAAGGGCAACCGTTAAACTGTTCGGGGAGGATGTCAGTGATTACCTGCTGCTCGAGCCGCTCGGCATGGCCAGCAGGTTCTTTTACGATATCCGCGATGTTTACGATGATTTGTCCGGGGGACTAATCAATATCTCCCGGGAAGATGCCGACGCATTTGGTATCACCATCAGTAACATGAATGAATCCGGCCATCCCGGCATACAGCGCTGGTGCAGGGCGCAGGCACTCCGCGGGCTGCAACTGCTGGATCTTCACCGACAGCAAATACCCAAAGGCAATTTCCGGCTGTCAACACGCCTCACCTTCCTGTTTGTGTACGATCGCCCTGCGCGCGGCTTTTTCAATAAAACCCTGCGCAGGACTGCCAATCTGGCTCCATTCACTATCCCGGATGTCAACACAGGCAATTATTCACTGCAAACGAACCACCCAAAGAGAACATGAGCACCAAAAGCAATTTCAACCTGAAAAAGTGGTATTTCGATGGCATTTCTGAAGATGGCCGGGCACTGATATGCTACTCGGCCGTCATGTCGTGGCGGATGCTCTCGGTTCAGTACGCCAGTTATCTGTACCTCGACGGAAAAGGTCAGGCACACTCCGAGAGTCGTTACCGCGATGCCCCTCTGCCGGCTATCGGAGGCGATATTATCCGGTGGGAGGATACCAAACTGCAGATCAGGGGGGAATGGCGCAGCGCGGCGCCGCCGGTCAGGACCAAACTTCACGACAGCGAAGAGGGCTACCTGGACTGGCATTGCCACCAGCCGGCAGCCCGCTGTCATATTCAACTGAGGAATGAGCCTCCCATCACCGGTTTCGGATACGCGGAATGTCTGGAAATGACCATCCCGCCATGGAAAATGGGTTTCAGTGAGCTCCGATGGGGGCGTTTTGCACACCCTGAATCTCCAGTGGTATGGATTGACCTGCGCGGTGAGCCCAACCGAAACTGGATTTTCCGCGGACAGGAAATGATCAGAGATGGCGAGGTGTCCGATATGGTCGTCAGGGTGCCAGAATCAGGCACTGAACTGATCATGACGGGGCATACCCCCATAGAGGACAAACAAAAAATCATGGAGGTGGTACAATCAGTCATAGGCTGGATGCCCGGCTTCGATCAGTTTACTCCCCTCCATTTTCTGAAGGCGCAGGAGACCAAATGGCGCAGCCGCGGCACGCTCATCTCACCCGGTCAATCTGAAAAAACAGGCTGGGTAATTCACGAACTTGTAAAATTCTGACCATGAAAACAGAAAATAACAGGCAGGTCACAGGCAAGGTACTATACAGCCTCACTTTCCTTGTGGTACTGCCAGCCGTACTGTACTTCTGGGCCCGCCATACAGCGGGCGCTGTTACACTGCCCGGTATTCACTCCGAAATATTCGGGGCCGCGGGCATGGCAGCGGGTATATTTCTGATGCTTTCGGGCATGCACGCCCTGTGGCATTTCGGCGGCGGACTCCCCATGAACGCCTATCCACCCCCGAAGTTCGTTACAAACGGGGTGTTCAGGCTCTTGCCACACCCTATATACTCCGGTTTCGTACTGACCTGCTTCGGAGCCTCCATTTATTCGGGAAGCGCTTCCGGATTGTGGCTGGTGAGTCCGACAGTACTGGCGGGCTGTACCGCACTGGTATGGGGCTACGAAGGTATTGACCTGAGACAGCGCTTCCCGGGTGAAAAGCGCAGGTATCTGCTCACTATTCCCGCAAATTCGACGGAAAAACCTTCTGTCTGGGACAGAATTTCAGTATTTGTATGTCTTTTTCTCCCCTGGGTACTGCTGAACGGAGCTGCTTTGGTGATTGATAACGGCCACACCGCCTCTGCCTTCTACGGCGGACTTGAGTTAAATTCAGGAGGCTACCAGCAGTACTTCACTCCAGCTGCTCTGGGCTGGACGGTACTCGCACCGCTCGTTGCCCGCACGCAGGAACAGCTCAGGCGCTTTTTCATCGGGGGAATCATCGGTGGCGGACTGGCACTTTACATGGCACTCGTGATGCCCGCCATCGGACTCGGGTACATGTCCCAACAGGACGACTCTGTACTGCTGCAGGCGCTGCTATCACTGAACTGGTTCTGGATCTGGCTTTCTGCTTCGGTGCTCATCAAAGCTGTTCCTGCGTACCGGATTCCCGTGTACGGCGCGAGTGCCCTGCTAACGCCCGGACTTATTCTGGTTTCTTCCGATCCTGTGGCCCACGCCATCACCGGCTGGGTTGGCACAGCAGGCGCTCTGTTTTATCCGGCGGTGTGGGAATTTATGCGCAGAAGCGCCGAAATCATCGCCAACTCGTGGCGTGAATGGGTATTTGGTCCTGTCCGGATTATCAGTCACGGCTTTTATGTGGGGGCTGCAGCCTTCACAGGCATGATACTCGGCGGCTGGCTGGCCGGACCGGAGTATGTGTCGGCGATGGTTGTATTTGGTGTCATCGTTACAATATGTGCCGGATTGTGGGGGCAGTATGTGGAGGGATCTGACAAACTGAAGCGTCCGTTCGGATTTTACGGGGCCATGCTGGGCATCGTCATCGCCAGCCTGGTCATGCGCTGGATGGGCGTTGATGTATGGGTCATGCTGGGCATATTCTCCGTATTTATGCCCTGGGTACAAGGTATCGGTCGTTTCCGGTGTCTGGTGAACGGTTGCTGCCACGGGGCGGAAACCGGTGATTTGCTGGGAATCAGATACACGCATCCCAGATCGAGGGTATGCTTTGTTTCCGGACTGAAAGGCAGACCACTGCATCCGACCCAGCTGTATTCCATGCTCTGGCTGGCACTGGTGGGCGGACTCCAGCTGAAACTGTGGCTGGGCGGAGCTGCGCCATCGCTGATTTTCGGCACCTACCTGATACTGAACGGACTGGGCAGATTTGTGGAAGAGGCTTACCGCGGAGAACCGCAGACGCCTGTGATGGCCGGACTGCGGTTATACCAGTGGGCCGCCGTGGTTTCCGTGCTGGCCGGCATCATCATTTCCTGCGTACCCGCGCACCGGCCCGCGCTCACACCCGGAATCACCTGGCAGTCGGTGGCCAGGGCGGGATTCATGTGGGTATTCGTCCAGTTTATGATGGGAATAGACTTCCCGAACTCCAACCGGCGGTTTTCGAGGCTGGCGTGACTTGTCATGTAAAGAAATTTTACATGAGGCCATCATCATGTAAAAAAAACGCCATTTTTTTTACATGATGATGCGCTCATGTATCTTTGAGTATGGAAAAAGCATTTAACGACCTGCCAATGTTACCGCCTCCACGGTCTGAAGTTGAGACACTGGAGGTACTCAGGCAAATATCTGCTACAGCACTGGCGATTGGAGAACTGAATGGTTCGGTAAAAATGCTGCCTAATCCGCTCATTTTGCTGAACGCAATAATACTGAAGGAAGCTACAGCAAGCAGTGAAATAGAAAACATTATCACTACGCAGGACAAACTGTATCAGGCGCTCAGTTCCAGAGTTCAGGAAACAGATTCTGCGACCAAGGAAGTACTGCGGTACCGAAGTGCTCTGCTGGAGGGCTTACACCTGATTTCAGAAAGAGGCTTCCTGAATACAAATACCATTATCCGGATTCAGCAAGTCCTGGAAGAAAACAGTGCCGGTGTCCGCAGGCTACCCGGTACCGCCTTGAAAAATGCCGTCACC
>CAIYFY010000393.1 GCA_903925535.1 uncultured Bacteroidota bacterium
CCGTCAACTACACACTCGACCTGTACATGCGCGCCACCGTGATGATAGATGGCCAGCTGTATCCGGATTCGGGTGTGAAGTACAAGGGAAACTCCTCTTACAACAATCAGGGAAGCAAGAAACCCTTCAGGATTGATCTGGCCGAGTACGTGGACGATCAGGCGCACGATGGCCTGAAGAAACTTGTGCTGAACAACGGCTTCAAGGACCCCACCCTGCTGCGGGAAAAAGTCATGCTGGACTACCTGAACGAGCACGGGGTGACAGCCCCCAGAGGTGCATTCGCCCGCCTGTATGTCAACAACCAGTACCGTGGCCTATACACAGTGGTCGAGGACGTCAACAAAACATTTCTCGACGACCGGTTAGGCAACAAGGACGGCAACCTGTTCAAGGGAGATCCGGGGGGAACACTCACCTGGAAAGGAGCAGATCCCAATCTGTATTACACTGACTACGAACTGAAAACCAATGAAACCGAGAATAACTGGAGCGATCTGGTAGTGCTGCTGGATAAAATCAACAACACCCCGGCCAGTCAGCTCGGAACAGTCCTCTCGGGCTACATGAACATCGAAAGCTGGTACCGGTACTGGGCCGCCCACAATCTGTTTGTCAATCTGGACAGTTACGTGGGATCCGGCCACAACTACTTCCTCTACCACAACACCGACACGGATCGTTTCGAGTGGATTACCTGGGATGTAAACGAGGCATTTGGCAACTTTCAAATGGGCATTTCACTGGCAGGGCTAAAAGTGCTTCCAATTGGTCACATTCCATTGCCTGCGCAGCAACGCCCCTTGATGAACCGGTTCTGGCAGGATCCGGCCCTTAAATCGGCCTATGCAGATGTTTATTGCGACCTGGTTCAGGATTTTTCCAATCAGAAACTCAATGCGCACATAGATTCACTGGCAGACCTGATACGGACAGCTGTTTACGAAGATCCGATCAAGTTTTTTACAAATGCACAGTTTGAGCAGAATATCAACCAGGATCTTCCGGGTGGCGGCGGTCCGGGACTGAGCGGAATAGCAGGTTTAAAACCATTCATTGCAGCCAGAAGGGCAGCCGTACTTCAGCAGTTATCAGCCTTTGGCTGCACTACCTCTACGGACGTCAGCGAAGCAGAACCCGGTCTGTTGCATGTAGCCTTTCAGGGAGGAAATCAGGTTACGATCAGGCATACGGGGACATTTGAATACCGGATTTTCAGCAGCGATGGCCGGCTGATCAGCCATGGCTCGGGAGAAACTATTATATCAGACATATTGCCCGCCCGTTTCACCGGACTTATTATGGTACAGATAATTGCCGAATCCGGCACACAGAGCACCGGATTGTTCATACATTGATGCGCCTGAACCAATTAACAAACATCCTGATCTGACAAAATATGAACCGGATATCAGTCCTGCCCCTCCTGCTGTTGCCCTTTATCTGCACCCTGAAGGCACAAAACACCGATCGCACCCCCGGTGATGGCGTACATACCGTGAAACTGTCGGTCATGGGCGCCCCCCTCTCCATGCCCATTGTGGATATCAAAGCACCGGGTGGTGTACTTAACCTTGAATTCGACCACCTTGGCGACGAGCTGAAAGATTACGCCTACACCATCCTGCACTGCAACCGCGACTGGTCGTTTTCCGAACTGGATCCGCTGGAATACATCGACGGATTTACGGAAGACCGCATTACCAACATCGAGCCCTCTTTCAACACACTCACACAATACACGCATTACACCCTGCGTCTGCCAAACCAGAACATGCGCTGGACCAAATCCGGCAACTACCTGTTGCGGGTGACCGACAAGGAAGACGACAGTGTAGTACTCGAGCGGAGGTTCATGGTAGTAGAACCCCTTTGGCGCATAGATGCCAATCTGGTCAGGACAGTCATGGTGGAAAAAAGCAACACACACCATGAAATTGACTTTTCAGTCTTCCCCAAGGGCGTGCGCATCTCCAATGCGCAGAACGATGTGAGCGCCATGGTACTCCAGAACGGCCGCTGGGACAATGCCATCGGTCCGCTCAAGCCCTACATTGAGCGTGCCGACGGTCTTTCATTTGATTATCAGGATGTTGTGGTATTCCCGGCTGGCAAAGAGTTCCGGTCCTTTGATATCAGGACATTTGATTTTCGTGGAGACCGGGTCAAAACCATCAACGACCGGGGAGATTTCATTGAAGTGACGCTCCGTACCGACGAGACAAGATATGCGCGCCCGATAGACTTTCGGCCCGATGCCAATGGCCGGTTTATCATTGAAAACAACAACGCCAACCAGACACTGCTTCAGTGTGATTATGCCAAAGTGCTGTTCTCCATCGCGCAGAACATGCCAATAGACGAAGCGGATGTTTACGTGTTTGGCGAGTTGTCGGACTGGCAACTGAAACCCGAGTTCAGGATGGAGTACAGCCA
>CAIYFY010000394.1 GCA_903925535.1 uncultured Bacteroidota bacterium
ATACCATTTCCTGCCGCCCCCGACCGGTTTGACGGGTGGAGCGGCGGCAGGAGGAATCGAAACGGATTTTGATGTTGCAAGCGGACTCAGCTCCACCGGTGGCAACAGAGCCAATCCGGTACTGAAGGCTGCAGACTGACTAAAAACTTGCTGTACAGTTTTACTATCATCCCGGGAAAGGACAACATCGCTATTAATCAATTCATTATCAACACTTTCCGAAGCAGGCTTGATAGTTTCGGGCGCAACCTGTGCCATACCGGCAGACTGAATCGCGGAGGGCTGAGAGCCAGCGAAGTCATTGCCGGATATCACAGGAGGAACTTTTATATTAGGCCGGGCCGGGGCAGTAGTTGCCATGCCAGCACCGGAGATTCCTGCCGAAAGCTGACTATCCGCGCTCTGAACCTCATTTTTTGCTGCCATTGAGCGCAATTGCTGTTCGTAATAAGACTGAACGAACAGAAGCCGGGACACCAGCACGAGAATGACAGAGGCAGCGGCGATCTGCCATTTATAAGAGAACAGCAGCGCTAGAGGCCGCCTGACCGGCTCCTGCGCCGGGAGGGCATCCGCTACACGCTCCCACATATCGGCGGGCGGTATCTCCTCATAATCTTCGAAAGATTTTTTCACATAATCTTCGAGGCGGTCGTTGTGTAAATCTTTTTCCATAGCAGTTCAGGCAGTTAAACTCGCCTCCAGCAGAGAACGGAAGTACGCTTTGGCTCTCAGCAGTTGCGATTTGGAGGTTCCTACAGAAATATTCAGTATTTCGGCTATTTCGGGGTGGGAGTAACCTTCCAGTACATAAAGATTGAAGACAGTGCGGAAACCTGTTGGCAGTTGCTGAAGCACCTTTATCAGATTTCTGGCAGGCAGCTCTTCACCAAAGAAGGGGGTATCTTCTGCCGCAATATCGTGCGAACCGAGTTCTACAATCATGGGGCCGCGGCGTTGTTTCTGAAGGTGCTGAAGAGCCGTATTGACAAATACCTTTCTGACCCAGCCTTCGAAGTTTCCTGCTCCCGAGTACTGGTGCAGGTCGCGGAACACCCTGACAAAACCTTCCTGAAGTATATCCTCGGCATCTTCCCGGGTGGAGGCATAGCGAAGGCACAAGGCAAACATTTTGCCCTTAAAGCGATCAAAGAACGCTTTTTGTGCCCGGCGATCGCCCCGGATACATGCTTTCAGCTCGGTTTCCGTCATGCAGAGTCTGACTTTTCAAGTCAATGGTAGCCATGAATCAGCCGGGGTTGCACGGGCAAGAAAATAATTTTTTTTTACCCGACGGGATGCAACCGTTGTTTTCGGAATCCACCTAATATGGAAAACCAGAAAAATCAGACAGGCTTTCCGGAAACTGCCAGTTCTCCCAATTTCAAACTATTTAAATCATCACACCATGAAAAAGACACTCGGATTGTTCTTTGTACCTGTAATTGCACTTGCATTGGCAATTACGGCATGTACCAAGGACGGCATAATTGCCACGGTAACAGAAGCAGTTGATCAGGCATTGTTTTCTGTTCAGGAACGCGGAGGCCTCGGCAAATACGGATGCTACGAACTTGTATTTCCTGTAACCGTTCAGCTTCCCGACAGTACCACTGCCACTGTCAACTCTTATGAAGAACTCAAACAGGTACTCAGGCAGCACTTTACCAGCCATGGCACGGGGGGAGGCAATCATCAGGGCGGAGGTCACGGCCATCATGGAAACCACAATGGCCCGGGCTTTTTTGGTGATCCCGGTCAACCAGGCCATCCGTTCCATGTTCAGTTTGTTTTTCCGATTTCCGTGCTGAACCAGGACGGAGAAATTGTGACTGTGGAAACCGGGCAGCAACTGCGCGAACTGCGCGAGGCCTGTGCGGGCACATTCGGTGATCACGGTCCGGCAGGTCACGGAAATCACGGGCTTTCCTGCTTCCGTATCGTCTTCCCGATTACCGTGGCCTTCCCTGACAGCACCACGGCACAGGCTGCGGACCAGCAGAATCTGCGTCAGCTGATTCGCGAGTGGCGCCAGAATAATCCGGGCGTGCATGCCCGTCCGGAAATCGTATTCCCCATAACAGTTACCATGACAGCCGACAGTACGCAGGTTATCCTGAACAGCCGCGAGGAGCTTCGCGAACTCAAGGAAAGTTGCGAATAAAAGAAGTCTGGTAGCGGATTGGTGGCGGAGCATTTCTCTGGTTGGCACCTCGCTCACGTACCAGTCTGCCGGGGAATCAGTCCGAGAGGTATCTGGAAAGATCGTACCTTGCACCCGAAAAGTTGATCATCCCTGCACCGGATATTCAAGCCCCGGATGATTTGCTCTTCCGAGCATCATCCGGGGCATTTTTTTTCCGACGGGCTCGTCTTTGCAGTCCATCACCGTTCATATTTATGAGAAACACCTGCACCCTTCAGCTCCTTTTACTATCAGGAATAATCATCGCCAGCTCCTGCTCCAGAGCCCAGCCCGACCCGGTTGACACAACGCCGGTCAGATACCCGGTCAATTTATGGGTTACCTCCTCTGACAGGACCAACCTGCTGTACAACAGAACACTACCCTATTCACCTGCTGAAGACACCAGGTTTCCCACCATTTCGGTTGATACATCACAAGTATATCAGCAGATAGACGGATTTGGTTACACACTCACAGGCGGGAGTGCCGCACTTATACACCAGCTGGCGCCAGCTACCCGGGCTCAACTCCTGCAGGAGCTGTTTGGAAACAGCGACAATTCGTTGAAAATAAGCTATTTAAGAGTCAGCATAGGGGCATCTGATCTTGATTCGGAAGTATTCAGCTACAACGATCTGCCTGCAGGAGATACAGATATCAATCTGGAAAAATTCAGTTTGTCCAGAGACACACTTCACCTGATACCGGTGCTGAAGGAAATCCTGGCGATACGGCCCGATCTTGCGATCATGGGATCGCCCTGGAGTCCGCCGGTCTGGATGAAAAGCAATGGAAGCAGTGTGGGAGGCAATCTCAAACCAGAGTATTATGGCGTATATGCCCGGTATTTTGTGCGCTACATACAGGCCATGAAAGCGCAGGGGATACATATAGGTGCCATTACTCCGCAGAACGAGCCGCAGCATGGCGGCAATAATCCCAGTCTGGTGATGTCGGCATCCCAGCAGGCTGTTTTCATCAAAAACCACCTGGGGCCTGCATTCAAGGCGGAAGGTATTGACACCAAAATAATCATCTGGGACCACAACTGCGACAGGCCCGACTTCCCGCTCGGCGTTTTGAGTGATGCGGGTGCACGCGGGTACGTTGACGGGACAGCCTTTCACCTTTATGCCGGCGACGAGAGTGCCCTGTCAGCAATTCACGATGCTTATCCGGATAAAAACGTTTATTTCACCGAGCAATGGACGGGAGGAAACGGTAACTTTGGAGGTGATCTGATGTGGCATATACGCCATGTTATAATAGGTACGACGAGGAACTGGAGTCGCATAGCACTGGAGTGGAATCTGGCAGCCGATCCAAACTACGAACCACATACACCCGGTGGATGCAACCTTTGTCTGGGAGCGCTCACTATCAGCGGGCAAACAGTGAGCAGGAATGTAAGCTACTACATCATCGGGCATGCATCGAAATTTGTGCCACCCGGATCCGTGCGGATCGGCAGTACGCTTCTGCCGGAAATACCGAATGCAGCATTCCGAACACCTGACGGGAAGAAAGTACTGATTGCCATGAACGAGAGCGGACAGCCACAGTCGTTCAATATCGGAGCCGGAGGCAAATGGGTGACAGCCACCCTGAATCCGGGCAGTGCGGGCACTTTTGTGTGGGAGTAATCAGGATTTGGCGAGCCTGGTCATGAACCACACCTCGAATACCGTATAAACAACATAGAGGTAGAGGAAAATCCCCACAAACCACTCATTGCGGGGGTAAAAGGTCTTTTGGTAAATAAAGAGCCAGGCCAGCGCGAGCACCATTTTACCAAAACAGACACGGAGACGAGATTGGTGAAAGCGTACCTGTTGCCCGACCGGACAGCACCTGTTCCGGCAAAAAACAGTCCGATACAGACCAGAACAAAGAGCAGTACAGTGGCAGCAGCAAACAGGGCATGCTGATGAGCAGGTTGTGCGAAATGAGTAAGCAGCACCAGTGGAACAGAGGCCAGCAGAGTCAGGATGGCAATCCGGCTAAAAAAAGACCTGTTATTCAATCTTTCAGCAATTGTTTGTAAACGCGATAGAGCGCAGCGAAAAGAAATGCGATCGTAAGAAACACGGCGAATGCGGGTTTTTCGAGTCCAATTTTTGCATCTGCCCAGCGGCCGATGAAGACACCTGCCAGGCAGGCACCCAGCAACTCGAATGCCAGTCCGCCATACCGGGCTACAGCTTTAAGCGTTGCTCTCCGTCGTTCCTCCGGTGGCAGGTTCTTTTGCGTCATTTTTTTCGGATTTTTTCTCGGGCTGCTTTGATGCAGGAGCAGCAAGGCCCGTTTCCATATGACAGACCACATTGAACACGGCGCCTGCCTGCATCTGGATTTTCTGCGCGGTAACTTCCCCTTCAACCACGGCAGTTTCGCGGAGACTGAGCAATTCAGCTACCTTGATTTTACCCTTGTAACGACCTTCAATAACCGCGCTCTGGCACGTTACATTTCCTTCGATAACGCCGGTCGGGCCGATGATCAGTTTCGCGGTGCAAACGAGATCGCCATTTATGACGCCATCAATACGAATATCGCTGTCGCATTTGATTTTTCCGCCGACAGCGGTGCCTTTTACCAGCGAGTTGACGACACCTGATGAAGGGATGGCAGAACGTCTGACATCTTCTTCTTTAGAACTTCCAAACATAACAACAAAAGCAGTTTAATAACAGAGTGCGCAAAAGTGCGGAAAAAATCGGTGAATTCAAAGGATTCCACGAAAAGACCCCTGACTTAGCTGAATTGGAATCAGTATTTACGGAGCACATCAGAAGTAATAACGTGATGCCCCGACAGATTCTGATTGGCCAGCGTAATGAGTGCGTTGGCGACCTGACTGGCCTTTACCCCCTTGTATTTGGCCGGAATAATCAGGTTGAACACCGTATTGAAGAACATTCCTATCTTTTCACCGAGCCGGAACTCCCTGCGATCGCCGAGCAGGAGAGAGGGCTGCGCTGTTACAAAACAATTGAAATGTAAATTTTTGATTCGGTTTTCGAGTTCACCCTTTGTACGGAGATAAAAATTGGAGGAGTCGGGATTTGCCCCGATGGAGGACACCAGCAGATACTGCTTCACTCCATTTTCGCGGGCAATCCTGCCCATTTCAGCGGGATATTCACAGTCAACCCGGAACTGGGCTGCCTGTGAGCCTGCGGTTCTGATGGTAGTGCCGAGCGCGCAGAAAAGATCATCGCCCGTCAGGAGTTCCTTGTCGGGGTTATCGAAATCAAAGATTACAATTTTGAGTTTCGGGTGAGCAACGAGGAGCGGTCTGCGAACAAGTGCGACAACTTCGCTGTACCTTTGATCGTTAATCAGCTGGTAGAGAAGCGATTTTCCTACCAGTCCGGTGGCTCCGATGAGCAGTGCTTTTTTGGCCATTGTCAACTTTGTGTGCAAATAATTTGCGTTATGTATAAAATCAGTGAAATATGGATTTATCCGGTGAAATCGCTCGGAGGCATCAGGCTGAGCGAAGCACTGGCAGAACGCAGGGGGCTGCAGCACGATCGCCGCTGGATGCTTGTTGATGAAGCCGGACAGTTTCTTACGCAAAGAGAGGTGCCTGAAATGGCGCTGTTGCAGCCAGCCATTGGCACCGACAACCTCACAGTAAGGCACAGCAGATATCCGGATCAGACTGTCAGAATTCCGCTGGACATAAGCGGCATGCCACCTGAAAAAACCAGGGTAAAGGTATGGAGTAATTCCGTATCGGCACTGATAATGCCATCCGGGATTAACCACTGGTTTTCGGAAATGCTGGGTACACAGGCGAGACTTGTGTACATGCCTGACACCTCCAGGCGACGGACCGACGGGCGTTACACACCATCCGGACAACTGGTCAGTTTTGCCGATGGTTTCCCGTATCTGATTATCGGGGCGGAGGCACTGGAGGAGCTGAACAGAAAGCTTGCAGATCCCGTCCCAATGAACCGCTTCAGGCCGAACTTTATATTTGCCGGAGGGAATCCGCATGACGAGGACAGGTGGAGTGATATCCGGATCGGAGAGCAGCCATTCAGGTGTGTAAAGCCGTGTGCGCGATGCGTCATGATAACCACCGATCAGATGACCGCACAAAAAAGTGCTGAACCACTGAAAACACTTTCGCAGTATCGGAAGCGCGGAAACAAAGTACTTTTTGGGCAAAATATGATATGGACGGGATCGGAGCCTGCGCACGTGCGAGAGGGCGACATACTTCTGGCGGGCTAAAAAGAGAAACAATGCTCCAAATGTTACGGACTGTCCAAAAAATATCTGCCGGATTGCCCATAATTGTCGGAAATTTAGCCCTTGTATCCCGACGAACAACTTACGTTTCAAATTTTCAGTAATGACAAAACACATACTTATCACTGCCCTCTCCCTCATTTCTTTTTTGAGTGCCAGCGGGCAGCAGTCCAAAAACTACTTTCAGTCCATCGGATCGCAGCAGGTCCGGGTTGATGCGCACACGCGCAGGGGAGCATTCCCGACAGTATTCGACACCTATCGGCTCGATTTTGGAGCGATCCGGCAGAAGTTGTCGGAGGCACCATGGGAATTTACTCCGGAGGCTGACATGGGCAAATGCGTTGTCAGCATTCCGGTTGCCGGAGGGGCCATGGAAGATTTCTCCGTATTTGAGGTAGCACAGCTCGATGCGGAGGCACGGGCGGCGTTTCCGGATATCCACTGCTACGCCGGGATTTCAAAAACCGATCCGCGGCGCACTGTCCGTTTCAGCACTACGATAAGAGGCTTCAACGCCATGATCATGCATCCGGACTTCAATACATCCTTTGTGGAGCCCTATGCATGGGGTCAGACGGAGTACTATATTGCCTACCATTCGGATGATGCACCCGACAATGGCACTCGTCGCCTGCGCGCGGAGGTCAAGAATGACGGATCACTGGTATTCGGGGAGGGAGATGAACTTTACACACCTCCCGTTGAAAACAGGGGTGTGGAGCTGGTGGATCCTGTGAAACTGAAAATTTTCCGCTTTGCCGTATCATGTACTGGCGAGTTTTCCCAGGATCACGGCACTACCAAGGCAGAAGTTTTCGCTGCCATTACAGAATATGTCAACTTCATTGGTGCTATTTACGAGCGCGACATAGACCTCCGGTTTCAGCTGATTGCTGGCAGTCAGAATGCGATATTTCTGGACCCGCTGACAGATCCCTTCACCGGACAGACTGTGCAGGACTGGCTTGGACAGAACCCGGAAATATTGAACCTGTACTGCAATCCGAACTCACACGATGTGGGTCATGTTCTGGCCCGTTACATAACCGGTGGCGCCATCGGTGTGGGCGCACTGGGCGTCCTGTGTACCTCCAACAAGGGACAGGGATGTTCGGCTGGTGTTGGCATTGGCAACTATGGCAGCAGTTTCATCGGTGTCTTCGGGCAGGAACTGGGGCACCAGCTCAGCGGTGGTCACAGCTGGAACAACTGTGGCGACAATTCGCAGCGTGAGGGAACCGAGGCTTTTGAGCCGGGCAGCGGCAGCACCATTATGTCGTACGCGGGTGCGTGCGGGGCCGACAACATTCAGGGAGATGCAGATTTGTACTTCCATGCTGGCAGCATCAATAAAATCAGAAATTATTACACATTCGGAGCAACCTGCGGATCCTATCAGGAGACTACCAATTTTGCGCCGGTGGTTACCCTGCCCTATCAGGACAACTTTTTCATACCGATTTCCACCCCGTTTGAGCTGAATGGCAGCGCGACAGATGTTAATGGCGATTCGCTCACTTATTGCTGGGAACAATATGACCTGGGTCCTCCGGCACCTGTCAGTACACCGGCAGGCAATTGTCCGCTGTTCAGGACTCGCCCGGCCGTGAGTGCATCCAACAGGTACTTTCCCCGACTGACCACCGTCATCAACAATGCATTTGACCGCACAGAACAACTGCCCACCTACAGCCGCGACATGACCTTCCGGCTTTCGGTACGCGACAACAGGCCCAACGGTGGCGGTCTGGGCCATGCCCAGGTAGCATTCAATGCATTTGACGGCGCCGGACCATTCAAGGTACTTTCACCAAACACCAACACGACTATCTGGAGAGTGGGTGAATATGCGGAAGTGACCTGGGATGTAGCCAACACCTATGCAGCGCCCGTTAACTGTAAAAAGGTCAACATCAGACTCAGCACCGATGGCGGGCAGACCTATCCGATTACCCTTGTTTCTGGCGTTGAGAATGATGGAAGCCAGTATGTACTCGTACCCAACATCATTTCGAACAGCCTTCGCGTGCGTGTGGATGCGGCCGACAACATATTCTACGACATTTCTAACCAGAATTTCAAAATACAGGCGCCAGTTCAGCCATCCCTGACACTCGGACTGACCAATGATGCGGCCGAGATTTGTCTGCCGGGCAACTTTACCACTGAAATAATCAGCGCCGCAGTACTTGGATACAGCGATCCTGTCCAGCTGGAGATAACCGGCGATCTGCCTCCCGGAGCAACAGCAACATTCTCTTCAGCGAGTGTTCAGCCCGGACAGACTGCCATACTTTCTGTTGACTTGTCGGGCATCACCGTCGAGGGTGAGTTTGTCTTCAACGTGCGGGCGGTATCGGGCACACTGGAATTCATCAGGCCCGTCCGGCTTGTGCTGCGAAGAAACGACTTCACCGGATTTGCCCTGCAGTCGCCGGCTGACGGTCTCACCGGAACCAGCCTGACGCAGGTTCTTCGGTGGGGGCAGGGCCTTGATGCCGACCTGTACGACGTTCAACTGGCCACAGATCCGGCGTTCAGCAACATTGTAGCGTCGAGAAATGCCTCGGCACTGGATTCTTTCAAAGTAAATCTGCTGCTGCAGAAGGGAACGGCCTACTACTGGCGTGTACGCCCGATTAACGAATGTGGCCCTAATGCCTGGTCTGAGCCATACTTTTTCAGCACATTTGCAGAAGACTGCCGTACATTTCAGGCCAATGATCTGCCCAAAAACCTGTCGGCAAACTCAGCACCAACCATCGAGTCGAAACTCACAGTCAACTCGGGAGGCGTAATCAGCGACATCAACATAAAGACCATTGACGGATATCACAGCTTCTTCAAGGATCTGGAGGCACACCTGATCAGTCCGTCGGGCACAGATGTACTGCTGTGGAAAGACCGTTGTGGCAACTTCAACGGCAACTTCAATTTTGGTCTGGATGATGCTGCACCGGGCGCCTTCCCCTGTCCGCCGAACAACAATGGCGTTCAGTACCGGCCTGTCAATCCGCTCACACCATTTCTTGGACAGAGTTCGACGGGAGAGTGGACATTCAGGCTGAAAGACAACGTGATTGGCTCGGGAGGCACGCTGGAAGATTTCCAGATAGAATTCTGTGCGAGCGTGAATGTAGTAGCGCCATTCCTAGTGAACAACAACATTATGCCCGTGGTGAGCGGAGGAAACCGGGTGATTACGCCGGATTTCCTGCTTGTGGAAGACAATGACAATACACACAGCGAACTGGTTTACACCGTAGTGACTGTTCCGGAAGACGGTATTATTTCGAGAATAGGCGTTGGAACCCTGAATCCGGGTGACAAGTTCACACAAACCAACCTCGACAACGGACAAATCAGATTCTTCGATTACGGAGGCAGTCCGGCACCCGACGGATTCCGTTTTGTAGTAACCGACGGCAAGGGCGGATTTTTGGGCACGCCGAAATTCCTGACTCAGCCATTTGTGGGCACCAGCGAGGAAATGACTGCGGAGCTGGACTTCGTCATATTTCCCAACCCTGCAACAGATGTGATCCAGCTGGCATTTGGTATTGCGCCGGATTCGGATACACGTATCATGCTGACCGACATGGCGGGGCGTACCCTCCGCTCGTGGGTTATGCCGGCAGGCAATTCGGCCAGGCAGATAGAGGTCGGAGAATTGCCGGAGGGTGTTTATCTGATTTCTGTGAACAATTCGGAGGGCAGAGGAGTCAGAAAAGTGATAATCAACTGATTTTTTTACCGGAAACATCTTGTTCACGTGATGAGGGAGGCAGAAAAGGATACTTTTTTGCCTCCCTCATCACGTGTCTGGTAGTTACTTGCGGATTTTATCTACCTTTGCAGAACGCCGCAAAAAACCGCGACGTATCAAACCAC
>CAIYFY010000395.1 GCA_903925535.1 uncultured Bacteroidota bacterium
TATCCTCACCGGCAAGGCGACAAAGTGGTCGGAGATAAATTCAAAATCAAAGCTTGGCGATATTCGACTGGTGTTCGATCATCCGACCTCCGGTACGCTTCGATACGTTCGCGATTCCATTATTGCCGACGGGTCGCCGTTGTCGCCGGCAGCTACCGCATTGAAAACCAATGAGGAGGTGATTAACTACGTGATGAAGAGTAAAAATGCCATCGGCATTATTTCTGCCAACTGGATTTCCGATACCGACGACAAGGGAGTGCAAAAGTTCAGGAGGGAAATACGCATCGCTGACATTGCATCCGAGGCAGGCAAAGAAGGTTATGGCCCGTATCAGGCATATCTGGCAACCGGGCAGTATCCTTTCAAAAGGTGCATGTATATCATCAATGCCCAGGCGCGCAGGAATGGTCTGGGTGCCGGCTTTGCATCCTATCTGGCGGGCGATGCACAGCGGATCATGCTCAAGGACGGCTTGTTACCTGCCAGGGCAGTTACCCGGCTGGTCAAGACAAGTCGCGAGTAAAACCGTTAAAATTCGCGAAATTGGCAGTCAGGCCGTTAATGTTGTATTAATTGTGGCTTTTTTTGCCATATTAATATATACTTTTTGCAAATAAAACGTCATAAAAGCAGAAATTCGCGCCTCAATTTCGAAGACGAAATCTAACAAACTAATTTTCCGTAAAATGACAACTCTTCTCAAGAAGGTTTTTTTCCTGGCGGTGATGTTTTCCGCAGCCATTGTCTCTGCTCAGACGAAGGCGGATGGTATGATAGCGTTCCAGCTTGAAAAATGGGACAAGGCTATTGATATCTATTCTGCTGTTGTAAAAGCTGATCCGGCTGATCAGGATGCCAGACTGACTTTGGGCAACATGTATCTGGCCAAGGGCGACAAGGCCAAAGCCGGCGAACAGTTTCAGGCTGCCTTTGATGCCAAAGCAGACGGCCCGCTTGCTTTTGTGGCGCTGGCCCGCATTGCCTTGCTGAAAGATGATATCCAGACTGCCGATGAAAATCTGAAAAGAGCGGCAACCAAGGGCAAAAAAGATGCGGTTGTGCTGCGTCAGCGCGGTGAGTCGTATCTGTTTTATGTAGCCCCAGGCAGTAAAAAAGCAAGTCTGACCCGTTGCGAGGAGCTGCTGAAAGAAGCAGTAGAAATCAACTCGAAAGATTATGCCACCCTGATGGCGCTTGCATATTGCTACAAGGAAATGCCCGACGGCGGTCGTTCAGCCCTGAATTACGAGTATGCCGAACTGGCAGATCCTAAAAATCCGCTGCCCAAACTGATGCTTGCCCTGGTTTACAAGGCAGCAAAAGTACCGGAGAAGCCCCTTCAGTATTTCGACAAGGCGATTGCCGTACAGCCCAACTTCACACCGGCTCTCCGTGGCAAGGCCGACTACCTGTACTTCGCACGCAAGTGGGAGGATGCAACCAAAGCATACAAGGAACTGGTGGCAAAGGGCGCCGAAGTAGTCATTGAAGATGAAATGCAGCTTGCCAACTGTCTGTTCATCACCAAAGACTGTGTGGGTTGTGCCGAGCTGGTGGCCAAAATTCTGGCCAAGGATGGTTCCAAAAACTATCTGCGCCGCCTTCTCGCTTATTGCGATTACGAAAATGGCAACTATCAGCGCGGTCTTCAGATACTCGACGAGTATTTCAAAATCGTTACTCCAGACAAGGTTCTGGTTTCCGACTATGAGTACCACGGCAACCTGCTGATTAAAGGCAAGGGAGACACCCTGCGCGCCATCGAAGATTACCGCACAGCCATCAAAATGGATACCACCGGTGGCCGCTGGCCGTTGAACAAGGATATTGGTGACATCCTGTACACGCGCAAGGACCAGTGCGGAGCAGCCGAGGCATATGGCTGCTACATTGATTCGCTGCCTTCAACGGATGCCAACTATGCCACTTACCTGTATAAACTGGGTCTTTCGCAGTATTACTGCAAGAGCGACTCACTCCGTTTCGACAAGTCGCTGGTGACATTCAAAAAGATTACCGAGGTGAAGCCGACCGCCACTATTGGCTGGCTCTGGAGCGCCAAGGCTGCAGCCACCAAGGACCCGTCACCCGATGAAATTGCCGCCAATCCTGAACTCGCCAACGAGTACGGAAAGGCACATGATTATTACGAGAAATACGCAGAACTGGCAGCTGCCGACAAAGTGAAGAACAAGAAGGACTTGCTCACCGCCTACCAGTATCTCTCTTACTGCCATTTTGTGAAGAAGGAAGAAGTCACCTTCAATAACTATATCGGGAAATGGCTGGAAATCGAAACCGATCCTGAAAAACAGAAGCCTATTCTGGAGATGAAGGATGCCTTCGGGAAGGAGGAGCCGCCGGTTGATCCCAACGCTCCCAAAGGGAAGAACTGATTTTACCGAACTGTTTGCAGCAGCCTGCCTGACTATTTAATCAGGCAGGCTGTTTTGTTTGTGCAGTATCCGGAAAAATAAAAACCCTGGCGGGTACAAAAAGAAATCCCCCTCATGACCATTCATGAGGGGGATTTTCTGTAGCACTTCCGAACTGTTACAACGGAATAGTGCTGCTCGCACTGTCGCGCGGATCGTCCGGCAACTGCTTCCTGATTTCTTTGCCACCCTCAACCTTGTTCATTTCGGATTTACTGAGGGTCGTCGAACTCGATTCAATCTCGCCGAGCGAACGCCTGTCCTTTCCGGAGGCATTCTCAGGCTGCTGGCCTTTGTTTCTGTTGGAGAATAATCCCATAGCGACCTTATGTTTTGTAACGTTACGAAAAGGTTTTACCTGTGTCGTAGCACAAAGGTAAGCGCTTTTTGCAAATTTGCAAGGGAGCGGACGTTTTTTTTAGGGAACGGCAGGTGTTCCTCTTTTTTTCTTCTTTGACCCGTCTGGATTGTAATGTATTTACATGTTTCTCCGGTATTGTCCGCCGACATTGAACAGTGTTCCTGTTATTTCACCGAGTGAGCAGTACTTCACTGTTTCCATGAGTTCCCCGAAAATATTGTCATTCTGTACTGCGGTCTGACTGAGTTTTTGAAGCACCTGTCTCGCCTTGTCGGTATTGGCCGTGTGCAGGTTTTCCAGTGTCTCGATCTGTGCCAGTTTTTCCCATTCTTCTGCGCGTATTACTTCGCGGGGCAGGATGGTGGGCGATCCTTCTTTGGAGAGGAAGGTATTGACACCGATGATAGGCAGTTCGCCTGTGTGCTTGAGGGTTTCGTAGTAAAGGCTCTCTTCCTGAATTTTGCCCCGCTGGTACATGGTTTCCATGGCTCCGAGCACGCCACCGCGCTCGGTAATCCGGTCGAATTCCGACAGTACAGCTTCTTCCACCAGATCAGTCAGTTCCTCAATGATAAATGATCCCTGTATCGGATTTTCATTTTTGGCCAGTCCGAGCTCCTTGTTGATAACCAGCTGAATTGCCATTGCCCGGCGTACTGACTCTTCGGTGGGCGTGGTGATGGCTTCATCGTACGCATTGGTATGCAGGGAGTTGCAGTTGTCGTAGATGGCATACAGCGCCTGAAGGGTTGTACGGATATCGTTGAAGGCAATTTCCTGGGCATGCAGGCTTCGTCCGCTTGTCTGTATGTGGTATTTGAGCATCTGACTGCGTTCGTTGGCGCCGTACAGGTGCTTCATGGCTTTGGCCCAGATTCTTCTGGCCACCCTTCCGATGACGGAGTATTCCGGATCGGTTCCGTTGCTGAAGAAGAAAGAAAGGTTGGGGGCGAAATCATCCACGTTCATTCCCCGGGAGCGGTAGTATTCAACGAATGTGAATCCATTCGACAGGGTGAAGGCAAGCTGGGTAATCGGATTGGCGCCGGCTTCCGCTATGTGATAGCCTGAAATGGAGACAGAATAGAAATTCCGCACCTTGTGGTCAATGAAATACTGCTGAACGTCGCCCATGACGCGCAGCGAGAACTCGGTAGAGAAGATACAGGTGTTTTGTGCCTGGTCTTCCTTGAGTATATCGGCCTGTACGGTACCGCGAACCGACGACAGGGCATAGGCCTTTATTTTCTGATACACATCGGCAGGCAGCACTTCATCGCCGGTGACACCCAGCAGCAGCAGTCCCAGGCCGTTGTTGCCTTCCGGCAGCGAGTTGTCATTGCGGTTTTCGCCGGCTCTGTACGTTGGCCGTGGCAGACCCCGGTCGTCGTATTTTTCTCTGAGTCTGGCTTCCACCAGGTGTTCGAGTCCGTTCTTGCGGATGTATTTTTCACACTGCTGATCAATAGCCGCATTCATGAAGAAAGCAGCGATGGTGGCTGCCGGGCCGTTGATGGTCATGGACACCGATGTTTTCGGGTCGCACAGATCGAACCCCGAGTACAGCTTCTTGGCATCGTCGAGGCAGCAGACACTTACACCGGAGTTGCCAATTTTTCCATAGATGTCGGGGCGGTGATCGGGGTCCTCACCGTAGAGCGTTACCGAATCGAATGCCGTGGACAGACGTGCTGCGGGCATACCCAGCGAGACGTAGTGAAAGCGACGGTTCGTGCGCTCGGGGCCGCCCTCGCCCGCGAACATGCGCGTGGGGTCTTCGCCTTCGCGCTTGAAGGGGAAGACACCGGCAGTGTAGGGAAACTCGCCGGGTACATTTTCCTGCAGCGACCAGCGCAGAATCTCACCCCAGTCCTGAAATTTGGGCAGTGCTACTTTCGGGACACGCGTCTTGCTGAGACTTTCCGTATAGGTCTGAACGCGGATATCTTTTCCCCGCACCTGATAGACATACTCGTCGGCATAATACCTGGCGCGCTTCTGCTCCCAGTTCCTGATCAGATCGTAGTGGTGCGGGTCCAGATCCTTGAGGAGCGACTGATACGCCTCCGACAGGGCTTTTACTGCAGGATTGGGATGTTCGGAGCCGGCCGCCGGATTGTCGAGCAGGCGCGGACCGCCCAAGTGCAGTACCGACTGGTGCAGGGCGAACAGGTTTCTGGCAATTTCAGATTGTCTTCCTGCCTTATCGTCGTACTTCCTGTTGTTTTCAGAAATTTCAGACAGGTATCGGGTTCTGTTGGGCGGTATGATATATATCTTTTCGGATTCACCGGCGACAGTATCCGAATCAGGCAGTCTGAGTGCACCTTCGCTTTTCTCCGACAGCAGCTCCATGACGCGGCGGTACAGTTGATTGACGCCGGGGTCGTTGAACTGGGAAGCTATACATCCGAAAACCGGCATGTTTTCGGTAGGAATATCCCACAGATTCCTGTTTCGCTGAACCTGTTTTCGCACATCGCGCAGGGCATCGAGGGCGCCTCGCTTGTCAAATTTGTTGATGGCGATGACATCGGCAAAGTCGAGCATGTCAATTTTCTCGAGCTGAGTGGCTGCACCAAACTCGGGGGTCATGATGTACAGCGACACGTCGCTGTGATCCACTATTTCGGTGTCACTCTGACCAATACCGCTGGTTTCCAGGATAATGAGGTCATAATGAGCAGCCTTGAGGATATCCACGGCAGAGTGTACATACCTCGACAGCGCGAGATTGCTCTGGCGCGTTGCGAGCGAGCGCATGTACACGCGCGGGCTGTTGATTGCGTTCATCCGGATGCGATCGCCGAGCAGGGCGCCTCCTGTTTTGCGCTTGGAGGGGTCAACGGACACAATGCCGATGTTTTTATTCGGAAAATCGCGCAGGAACCGGCGCACCAGTTCATCCACCATGGAGGATTTGCCGGCACCACCAGTGCCGGTGATACCAAGAACCGGCGGATTTTTTTTGTTTCCGGCGATTTTTTGCAATCCGGAAGCTATTTCCGAACCGAAGAGCTCGGGATTGTTTTCTGCTACCGATATGAGCCGGGCCACAGCTCCGGCATTTTCTGTCAGCCTGAAGTCGCTCAGGTGTTTGAGCTCGCCATTTACGGAAGCTCCCACCGCGAAATCGCACTTTTGGAGTACATCGTTAATCATACCCTGCAGGCCCATGGCGCGTCCGTCGTCAGGGTGGTAAATACGGGTGATGCCGTATTCGTGCAGTTCCCTGATTTCTTCCGGCAGAATAGTTCCGCCGCCTCCGCCGAATATTTTGATATGCCCTGCTCCTCGTTCCTTCAGCAGATCATACATGTACTTGAAGAACTCGATATGGCCGCCCTGATAGCTGGTGATGGCGATACCCTGGACATCCTCCTGAATGGCGCAGTCCACAATTTCCTGAACAGACCGGTTGTGGCCCAGGTGAATAATTTCGGCGCCGCTGCTTTGCATGATGCGGCGCATGATGTTGATAGCGGCATCGTGACCGTCGAAGAGAGAGGCGGCAGTCACGATACGGACTTTATGGTGTGGTGTGTATGGTGCGGGCTGTTGCATAATCAGTTGCAGTAGTTATTGCTGAATGCCTTTTTGCGGTCCTGTGGTGCTGGTACTGAAAGAGGCAATATAAACACGCGGGAGGAGGGATTGTTTCTATCTCATCCCCCTGTTTTCCAGCAGTTTCGGATCCAGTTCCAGCGCTTTTTTGCGCAGTTCCTGCCCTTTGGTATCGTTCCCGATCGCCGAGTAGGCCTGTCCGAGGTCAAATATATAGGACGGACTGTCTGGTGCCAGTTCAACGGCTTTAGAGAACCACTTCAGGGCATCTTCCCTGTTGCCTTTAATACCGTTGGCCACACCCAGCAGTCGGGCCGTTTCCGGATCCTGCTGGCTAACCTGCCAGGATTCGTTCAGATACTCCAGCGCTTTTGCCAGATCTCTTTTCTGTTCGCCCTGATACTTTCCGCCCTCGCGCAGCGACATAGCCAGGTACGTTTTCAGCTTGGCGTCATCGGCGGCAAACCGGAGCGCCATTTTGTAGTCGGCGATGGCATTTTCGTAGTTTTTCAACACATAATTGCAGCCTGCCCTGCTGATATAGGCATCCTTGTAATTGGGATAGATATTCACGGCCCGATCGAGGTGAACCAGTGCCTTTTTGCAGAGCTCCTTCTGAATCTCCGGATCTTTTTCCTGGGTGGCCTTGTCGAAGAGAATACCGCCACAGGCATTTTGCAGCTTGGCGCTCTTCTGCGATGTTTCTGCATCGCTGAAAAACAGGATTTCGTTGCTGGCCCATGCCGGGTTGCGGGTGACGGTCTTCAGCGAGAAGAACGCTATAACGATGCCGAGTATCGTATAAACGGCCACACTGCTTTTCCTGTAAAAACGCGACAGCAGCAGTGCGGCTGTCAGACAAAAGCCGGCACTGGGCATAAAGACAAAGCGTTCACCCATATTGGTGCCAATCGGAAATACGAAGTTGGAAACAATGCCGAGCGGCAGCAGATAGGCCCATATCCCGAACGCGAGCGGCTCTCGCCTGCGCGTGCCACGTATGGCATACCAGAGCAGTCCGGCGTGAAAAAGCAGGCCCAGAATAGCAACCGGGTTGCTGAAGGTGATGAGTCCTATCTGGCGCGGGTAATAATCATGTGTGAGAACAGCCGGTACAAACAGCAGCTGTATGTATCGCCAGAGGGTATAAAAAATTGTGGCCAGTTTCTCTGCGGGTGAGAACGGTACCCACTGGTTTCCCTCTATTTTCAGAAAAGGGTTGTTCATCAGTTCCATGGGAGCGCCGCCGAAACGCCAGTGAAGGATGGTTCCCCGGACAATAAAAAATGCGATAAACGCCACTATAACCGGAAGCGCCGCCTTCAGGGTTGAGGGCTTGCCCTCTTTACCCGGCTCTCTGAAGAACCAGAGCGCCAGCGGAATAATGACTACGAAGGCCGCTGCATTTTCCTTGGACAGACAGGTCAGGAAAAATACGATTCCCGCCAGTATATTCCATTTCCTGTCTCCGGAGTCGAATGCCTTCAGTACCAGATAAAGGGTACCCAGACTGCCGAGCAGGGTCACAATTTCATCGCAGCCCTTGATGTTGGCCACTACCTCTGTGTGGATGGGGTGGGCGGCAAACAAAAGCGCGGTCAGCCACGCGAGCAACGCTGACTGACTGTTTTCTTTTCCGAGCAGGAGCAGGAGTGTGCGGTACAGCAATACACAGGTAGCTGCAAACAGCAGGACTGTGAGCAGGTGGAAGACAAAAGGTGAGGCTCCCGCCACCTGATAAATAAGAGCGAAGATAACCAGTGTCATCGGACGGTAGCGACCGCCGGAAACAAGTGCCTCCTTGCCTTCTACCTTGAAAAAGCCGAAAAATGTGTCTTTCGAAAGGATCCCTCCGATGCCTTTTACCCCCTGCTGGGTGTACATATTGTCGGTAATTACGATGGCATCATCCAGTACAAATCCGTGCGTTAGCGTATTGGCATACAGCAGGGTAGCGAATACAAAGATTATCAGGCTCTGGAGTCGCACGTTTTTAATAAAATCAGGTACCTGGAATATTGAATCAACAACCGGTGTAGCCGATACGGTGCGGGACTGTTTGTTAGCTTGTTTTTTCGACATGGCGTACGTACTGTGAAATTCGTCCGCGAAAGAACGAATTTTTTGATAAACGGGCTGAAAATTAATCCTTAACGGCTTAAAATACCTGAAATCCACCCTTCCTTCGTTTACCTTTGCGCCAACAAAAACAATGTACTGATACCATGAACGTCCTGACCAGCCCTTCTTCCACCGACACCTTCCCGATTAATGGCACCGACCACCTCGAACTGTACGTGGGCAATGCCAAACAAAGTGCCATGTACTATATGGCTGCGCTTGGCTTCGAACTTGTTGCCTACTGCGGCCCGGAAACAGGTATTTACGACCGTGTAAGTTATGTACTGCAGCAAAATAAAGTGCGCATTGTACTGACTGCGTCCCTGCAGCCGGATACCGAAATCGCCCGTCACGTTTCGCTGCACGGCGATGGTGTCAAGGTGCTCGCCCTGTGGGTGGATAATGCTGAACAGGCCTACCGCATCGCCATGGAGCGCGGCGCCGAGTCTGCCTTCGAACCAGTGAAGCAAAAGGATGCACACGGTGAGGTGACGCTGGCCGCCATCAAAACGTACGGCGATACGATTCATACATTTGTTGAAAGAAACAATTACAGCGGCCCATTCCTGCCGGGCTTTGAAGCGAGGAGCAGTACGTATCCTTCCAGACCGGTCGGTCTGAAGTATGTGGATCACTGCGTTGGAAACGTGGAGCTCGGTGCCATGAACAAGTGGGTGAAGTTCTATCAGGATGTGATGGGTTTCAAACTGCTGATCACATTCGACGACAAGGACATTTCCACAGAGTACACCGCGCTGATGTCGAAGGTGGTGAGCAACGGCAACGGTTACATCAAATTTCCGATCAACGAACCCGCAAAAGGGAAAAAGCGCAGCCAGATTGACGAATACCTCGACTTTTACAAAGGCGCCGGGGTACAGCATATCGCCGTGGCTACCGATGATATTATCGCCACAGTGGGTCAGATGCGCGAAAATGGCGTGGATTTTCTCCGCGTACCGGATACGTACTACGAAGATGTGCCTACCCGCGTCGGTGAAATCAACGAAAATCTGGAGGAGATCAAGCGACTGAATATCCTGGTTGACCGGGATGAAGACGGCTATCTGCTCCAGATATTCACCAAACCCATTCAGGATCGCCCTACCGTTTTCTTCGAAATTATTCAGCGCAACGGTGCCACCTCGTTCGGTAAAGGCAATTTCAAGGCGCTCTTTGAGGCAATCGAAAGAGAACAGGAACTCCGCGGTACTTTGTAAGCAGAACCGCAGTCATCATGAATAAACTGTTATTCGTCGCGTTGCTTTGCTGTATGGCCTGCAACCGGCACATACAACACTCCGCCATGGCCAATTTTACCATCCCGTTTGAACACGACAATAACCGGACACTCACCTACGACGAAACCATCGAATGCTACGAAAAACTGGCAGCCGCCTATCCGCGGCAGTTCAGGCTGAGTGCTGTGGGCAGTACCGACAGTGGCCGGCCGCTGCATGTAGCCGTGATTTCGGGCGACGGTGAATTCGACCCCGGGGCCATCCGGCGCTCCGGCAGGCGGATCATGCTGATCAATAACGGTATCCACCCGGGCGAACCTGAGGGAATTGATGCCACGGTGATGCTTTTTCGCGACTACCTGGCCAAGCCGGAACTGTTCAAGTCCGTGCTGGACAAGGTGGTGATCGTCGCCATTCCGGTTTACAATGTGGACGGATGCCTGAACCGCGGTTCATTCAGCCGCGCCAATCAGGACGGTCCCGAGGCTTACGGATTCCGCGGGAATGCCCGTAACTACGACCTGAACCGGGATTTTGTCAAGTGTGATTCCCGTAATGCCCGCACCTTTAACCAGATATTCCGCAACTGGAATCCGGATATCTTTGTAGACAATCATACCAGTAACGGAGCTGATTATCAGTATGTTATGACACTGATTGCCACGCAGCACAACAAACTGGAAGCTCCCCTCGGCGATTTTCTGCAGGAAACAATGCTGCCGGAACTGTACGGCAATATGGCGAAGAAGGGCTGGGAGATGATCCCCTATGTGGATACGCCCGGTGAAACACCCGACTCGGGTATTGCGGGCTTCTGCGACCACGGACGCTACTCAACCGGTTATGCGGCCATGTGGAACACGATCGGGTTTATGCCCGAAACGCACATGCTGAAGCCTTTCAAAGACCGTTTGTGGAGCACCTATGCCTTTATGGAGGTGGTTATGCAGTTTACAGCGAACCACGCCGACGAAATCGGTCGTGCACGCGCGGCGGCGTTCGCACGCACGCGCGAAAAGCAGACCTTCGCGCTCGATTATGCCATGGACCAGAAGCGGTTCGATATGATCGAGTTCAAGGGCTACGCCGCCAAATACAAACCTTCAGAGGTCAGCGGACTGCCCCGGCTGTGGTACGACAGATCGGAGCCTTTTGTCAAACAAATACCGTATTACAACCATTTCGAGCCCTCCGTCACCGTGGAAAAGCCTGTGGCCTACATTATTCCGCAGGCCTGGGAGCATGTCATCGAGCGACTGAAAATAAACGGTGTGTCCATGGAGGTACTCGACAAACCACTGGAAATAGAAACCGAGACGTACTATATAGGTGATTTCAAGACCAGAAATGGCTGGGAGGGGCACTATTATCACAGCGGAGTGAAGCTCGACAAGCGCAACATGAAGCGCCGGTTCGATGCCGGCGATGTGATTGTCCGTGTAAATCAGGATGCCAACCGCTACATTGTGGAAACCCTGGAACCCAACGCGCCCGACTCCTGGTTTGCCTGGAACTTTTTCGAGCCGGTACTCATGCAGAAGGAATATTTCTCTGCCTATGTATTTGAAGATCTCGCTGCCAGATTTCTGGACGAAAATCCGGCAGTCAGGGAAGAACTCAATGCCAAAAGAAAGGCTGACCCCGAGTTTGCCGAGAGCGCGTCGAAGCAGCTCGACTGGGTATATCGCCAGTCACCCTGGTACGAACAGACGCACCGGATGTACCCGGTGGCGCGAATCATGCGTGGCTTGTAAGTTGACCGACCGCATGACCGGCATTTATTACCGGTCATGCGGTCGGTTATCCTATTGAAACTTGTAAACAGTGGTGCTTTTCATGGTTTCACCCGGATTGAGCACAGTAGTGGGAAACTCCGGTTTGTTGGGTGAGTCGGGGTAGTGTTCCGTTTCCAGGCACAAACCTGTGCGGTGTGCATAGGGGATCCTTCCTTTGCCGATTACCGTTCCATCGAGAAAGTTGCCGCTATAGAATTGTATGGCGGGTTCTGTGGTGTACACTTCCATCTTCCTGCCGCTGACCGGTTCCGACAGCACCGCTGCCAGTTTCAGCCCGTTATCCCCGTTTTTCAGGATCCAGCAGTGGTCATAACCTCCGCCGGCCACAATCTGTGCGTCTGACTTTTCGTTGATCCGGGCGCCAATCGCAACCGGTTTGCTGAAATCGAATACCGTGCCGGCTACCGGCCTCAGTTCACCGGTGGGAATCAGCGTGCTGTCAACCGGCAAAAAACGGTCGGCATACAGCGTGAGTTCATGGCTCAGAATATCCCCCTTTCCCGCACCTGCCAGATTGAAATAGGCGTGGTTGGTCAGGTTACAAACCGTCTTTTTGTCGGTAGTGGCAGTATAGTCAATCCGCAGGGAGTTGTCTTTTTGAAGTGTATAAACTACCTCGACCTGCAGATTGCCGGGGTATCCCTCTTCTCCGTCGGGACTGGTATAGGCGAGTTTCAGCGATGGTTCGCCTCCTGCAGCCGGGGTGGCCGTCCATAATACCTTGTCGAAGCCTCTGAGTCCGCCGTGCAGGTGATTTCCGATATTATTCGTTGCCAGGGTGTATTCAGTGCTGTCCAGCGAAAACTTCCCTTTGGCAATGCGGTTTCCATAGCGTCCGATAACGGCTCCGAAATAGGGTGTACCCTTCAGATAACCCGACAGTGAATCGCATCCGAGTGTAATATCCTCATAATTCCCGTTTTTATCGGGGGCAGTCCATGAAACGATTGTTCCGCCAAAATTGGTGATTTTCACCGTCATACCCTTTTCATTGCGGAGGGTGTAGAGGTCAGCTGTTCGTCCGTCGGGCAGCATACCGAAGAGCGATTTCTCCATGCCCGCCCTGGGGCTGGAGGTACAGGAAATACTCGTCAGTATGCCAGCGAGGGCCGCGAAGGCCAGAAAACTTGAAATATTGTTCATAATCAGTCAGTTAGTAAACTTCCCATTCGTGAATGCCTCCCGAAACACCTTCCTTGAATGTCATTTCAAGGCGCAGGGCGGTGGTTTTCACCGGCTCAAACTGTACCTCCGTCCAGCCATCTTTGACTGTCGAGTATCCTGCCGGTACGTAAACAGACCTCCAGACGCCGTTTTCCAGGTATTTAATCTCCCATTTTGCGGGTATTCGGCATCCGCCGCCTGTTGATTCATCGTCGAAAAAGTAAATCCGGGCAGTGCCGACCTGCTCTTCACCGGGGAAATTAGACTGCAGCCACTCGGCAGAGCCGAATTCGGGCCACCAGTGAACAAACGAGCTCTCGTGATCGGCGCTGTTTCTGACCGGCATCTGGTCGGTAACCAGTGCCGGATCACCCTTGTACCCCTCCGAGGCTTCCACTTTCGAGCGCGAAGCCAGTGTGGGTTGCGCGAGGGCGCGTGCGTGCCTGAGATCTTCCGGGATCCAGACGGTCATATTATCGGCCCCCCGGTTGTTCCACAGAAAATAGGGAATAGCCTTGAGAGCCAACGGCTGAAGGTCAGCCTTTTCGGGAGATATTTTTTTACTGACGAGGAAGCCGCGGAACTGCATGGTTTGTATTCCACCGAAAAGAGCGGGTTCGAAAACCGGTCTGATAGCAGCTGTATCGGGTACAAACAGGTTCAGTACGCGGTCGTCTGACTGGTCTTTGCCTTCCAGACAGTAAATCATGGGACCAAACCGCACGGCGAATCTGCCCTGATCGGCTTCCACCCTTGAGTTGGCCAGCACCCTTTTCGGGCGCATGGGCATATCGGCTTCCAGTACATCTCCCGGCATCCACTTCCTGTTGAATACGGCAAATCCTTTTTCAAAAGACGGAATAACAAGGCTGCCATTCAGTCTGAAGACCACCGGCGACTCCGATTCTTCCCGGAAGTGATACAGATCGAGCGGCACCACATCGCCCTTCGCCCACCCGGGTATGCGCACGCGCAGGGTGAACGTATTGGGCATGGCCGGCTCTACACGTATTTTCACCAGTCCGCTCCACGGGAAATTCGACTCCTGCCGGATTTTCACATTTACCTTTTGCCCTTTGGAATTAATATTTTGAATTTCCGTGCTGCTGTTTCCGAACTGATTGATATACAAATCATTACCTGATCTTGCATAGTACAGCGACGGCATGGAGGTAAAGAAACGCGTCAGGTTAGGCGGGCAACAGGCACAGGAAAACCAGTCTGTGCGCTCTGTATTCTTCCTGCTTTCGAGCGGATTGGGGTAGAAATAGTGATCGCCGGAAAGCGACAGTCCGGCGTTGAGCGCGTTGTACAGCGTCAGTTCCACCACATCGAGGTAGCGGCTGTCGCCGGTGAGCTGGAACATGCGCTGCGACCACAGAACGAATGCAATGGAGGAGCAGGTTTCATTGTAGGCGGTGTAGTTGGGCAGATCGAAAGCACCACCGAATCCTTCGTTGCTGCCGGTAGCGCCCACGCCGCCGGTCAGGTACATCTGGCTGCCCACGATATCCTCCCAAACCGAGCGCATGGCTTCATCGTACTCATGCGTACCTGTGAAGGCGGCCAGATCGGCAGTAGCCATAAACATATAGCAAAGGCGGACGGCGTGTCCTGCCGCTGTCCGCTGATCCTTAACCGGTTTGTGGTTTTGGGCGTATTCATCGCCATATCCCCTGGCGTCAATAAAAAACCTGGCCAGATCGAGCCAGCGTTTGTCGCCGGTGTTCCGGTACAGGCGTATCAGGCCGATTTCGATTTCCTGGTGGCCCGGGGCTACGCGCAACTTGCCGGGACCAAAGTCTTTGGCCAGCAGTTCGGCATTTTTCAGCGCCACATCGAGCAGCGTTCTTTTTCCGGTGGCTTCAAAATAGGCGACGGCTGCTTCGTACAGGTGGCCTGCGCAGTACAGTTCGTGGCTGTGTTTGTCTTCATTTTGCCAGCGCGGTCCTTTGAGCCAGTCGAGAAAAGCCCCTTCAACCGCGGGTTTTTCAGAGGAGCCCGATTTCCGGACCCTTTCTGAAATAGTGCGCCAGGTATAAATATAGCCATCGGGCTCCTGGGCGGCCCTGATTTTTTCTATCAGGGCATCCGTCTGCGCTTCCAGAGTAGCGTCGCGTTTGATTCGCAGGGCATTGGCCGCTCCTTCTATACTTTTATATACATCGGAGTCGTCGAACGGAAAGCGCGTACAGACATGTCCCGGCACAGCCCCCGAAGCCACGTCAAAATTTTTGATGCGCAGCGTCTCCTCGTTTTTTTTGTAGGTAGCAGGCACCGTAACCGAGCAGACCGTTTCAATTCTGGGCTTCCAGAATTTGTCCTCCATCTGTACCTGATGGAAAGGTATGGGCTGAATCGGGTATTGCTGTGCAAAGAGTGCTGTGAAAGCAGTGAAAAGCAGTAGTGTGAGTGAATATTTCATGGGTAGCGTGTTGACAGACAAAAAACGGGCTGTACACCTGTGTTTGTGTACAGCCCGTTTGGGTTGAGCGCAGAACGGACTGACTTACTTTCTGTTTCGCATGTAGAACCAGAGTGCGCCGAATGCCACGACAAGAATTGCCGGGAAAGTTACGAGATTGCTGAGTGCTGCCTGACCTGCCACCAGTTCTGCCTCGCTGCCCGAGAGGCCGCGTGCAGTAGCTTCTGCCTGTGCGGCATCTATCCAGCCGCCAACAACAGGCTGGGCGATACCCGTAGCCAGCATGCCGATACCGCCAATGATGGACATGCCAAGTGCACCCGATTTCGGGATATACTCCCCGACGAATCCGAGCATGGTGGGCCAGAAGTAGCACACACCCACGGCAAACATAATGGCTGCCAGATAGGTAGTAGGACCTGTTGCGACGCTAAGCAGGTAAATACCCACTGTTGCAATGATAGAGGATGCCCAAAGGACACCTGTAGGGTTGAGGCGGTGAACAACCGGGCCTGCGAAGAAGCGACCTACGGCCATGAGGCCGGTTGTGAGGGCCAGTACAAGCATGGGTTGCGCACCCGACTGTTTCAGGAGGATACCTACCCATTGCTGGGTGCTCAGCTCTGCATTGGCAGTGAGAACCATGCAGAACAGCATAAAGAAGAACAGCGGAGCCATCATGCCCGAGAGATTCTCGCTCACGCTGGTCTGACCTGCGGCTTCTGCTTCGGGAAACTTCTGTCCGTAAAACAGATAGGCATAGACAGCAGTGGGTATCAGCATTACGGCAATCTGCAGCTGCCAGCCCATACCTGCGCCCGTCATGAACTGGGAAATCAGCGACCCCAGAAAAATACCGCCGGGAAACCACACGTGAAACCTGTTCAGCATGGTAGTCTGATTATTCTTGTACATGTTCGAAATCATGGGGTTACAGGCGGCTTCCACCATGCCGTTTCCGAATCCGATCAGAAAACTGGATACGAGAAGCATCGTGTAGCCGGATGCCCCCATCGTCATCAGAATACCGGCGAGGTGCGTGACCAGCGCCAGCATCATCATCTTTTTGGGTCCGAGGTTGTTGTACAACAGACCACCGGTTACCGTGGCGACCGGGAATCCTATGCCCAGTACCAGGAGATTGATGTAACCAAGTTGCTCCTTGGTCAGGCCGAAAGCATCGCCCAGGGAACCGAGAATTCCCGCCCTGATAGCAAAGGCGAAAGCGGTGGTTACCAGTGCGAAGCAACTGGCGATAAAGAGGCGATTGGCATTGACGCCATTGGCAGAGGGGTTGTCCAAAGTGTTGTTGTTCGTCATAGGATGAAGGATAGTAATGGTTTCAGACGTTCTTCGTTTTGGAAAAAACGACGGCCAAATGTATAAACACCGAAATTATTTTCCGAATAATAATTTATCAACAAATTACTGCACCCTCCTGATTGATGCCTGACAGATAGACATCGGCCTCGATTTTCTGTTTTTCAAATACTTTTTTCATGGAAATACCGGCATTTTCTGCGACGAGGCTGTTCGGGCAAAGGGCAAAAATGGCGGGGCCTGTACCGGAAATACTGCAGCCCAGTGCGCCGGCATCCAGTGCCGCGGCCTTCACATCATAGAATCCGGGGATGAACGCTGCCCGTTGCGGTTCGATGATCACATCGTTCAGGCTGCGTCCGATGAGTGCAATATCGGCATTGTAGAGTCCGATGATAAAGCCGGCCAGATTGGCATTTTGCTGAATATGGCTGGCCAGAGGTACTTCCTGACTGAGGCGGGTGCGCATTTCCCTGGTGAGCAGTTCGAGATGAGGGCGCACAACAGCCATAAACAGTCCTTTGGGCACATGCAGGCGGTGCACGTCGAAGGATTCGTTGTCGCGGGCAATCATAATGCCGCCCAGCAGCGATGGCGCCACATTGTCGAGCTGAATCCCGCCTGATACGAGGCGCTCGCCGGCGGCGGCAAAGGGGAGCAGCTCGCGCTTGCTCATTCCCGTACGGAGCACTTCACTGACTGCATACACGGCGGCGGCGGCACTGGCGGCACTGCTGCCCATTCCGCTGCCGAGGGGCATTTTTTTGTGGATTTCGAGCTCAATACCCTGTTTTTCGGCACCGATATGCTCGAGGAAGCGAAGGGCAGCCACGCCGGCTGTATTTTGTTCGGCCTCGTAGGGCAGCTTCCCGCCGGCGCCCGTTATTTTGGTAATCCTGACCCCGGGGGTGTTCGATTTGCTGGCGATGATCTCGTCGCCCGGACGCTCCAGTGCAGCGCCCATGATATCGAAGCCGATACCGATATTACCGACCGATGCCGGTGCGAATACTTTGATTCCTGACATAATGTTTAGAAAATTCCTTTTTCGGGATTTTTGCCCTGAACATCCCTGAAATAATTCCAGATATAATCCAGATCGGCCTGTTCGTTATCGGTGGGATAGAACAGAACCGGGTCGAAGAACACCTCTTTTTTGGCGAAGTCGAACTTGCACAGACAAATCGGCACACCTGCCAGACGCGCGATATGATAGAATCCGGTTTTGAACTTGTCCACTTTCTTGCGCGTACCCTCGGGTGCGAGCACGAGATGCATGTGAGGTTCGCGGTTGAAAGCATCCACGGTAGCGCCCACAAAGTTGTGACTGGAGCGTCGGTCAACCGGGATACCGCCCAGCCACCGGAAGAAGAACCCGAACGGGCCTTCAAAAAGCGTGTGCTTGCCCACGTAGTTGGCCTTGAGCTTGCCGGCGCTCTTCACGAGCACACCGAGCGGAAAATCAAGGGTAGAGGTATGTGGAGCTACGGCAACAACGACCTTGCTGAGGTGTGAGGGGTATTGTCCGGTTATTTTCCAGCCAAGTACCCACAGGATAAATCTGCTGAGGAGGGAGAACATTTTTTGACAATTTAGGTGGCGCTAAGGTAGCTATTCGGCCGATTTTACGGTGAAATTGAAATTCAATTCATCAAAATGACCGCCGGCTGGCCAAATGGGGGTACTTTTGTGGCATGAGCGACAAGTTACGCGCCTATTTTTACCTGCATTTTTGCGTGTTCATCTGGGGTTTCACGGCCATTCTGGGAAAGCTGATTACCCTGAAGGCGGTCCCTCTGGTGTGGTGGCGTGTGCTCATTGCCAGCAGTGTACTGGCTTTGCTCATCCCGCGGGTGCAGTGGAAGATGCTGACGAGGACTGCTTTTATTCAGATGACAGGCATCGGGGCGCTGGTTGCACTGCACTGGCTCTGTTTTTACGGAGCTATCAAACTGTCCAATGCCTCGGTGGCAGTGGCCACCATGGCTACCACCTCATTTTTTGCTGCGCTGACAGAGCCATTTATTCTGAAGCAGCGCATCAAATGGTACGAACTGGGTATCGGACTCGTCATACTCCCGGGTATGGCGCTGGTGGTGGGTAATATTGACTGGGGGATGCGCACCGGTTTTGCAGTTGGTGCGGTCGGAGCGCTGCTTGCGGCCATTTTCTCTTCGCTGAACAAGCGAATGATTGAAAACAATCCGCAGCCTCCGCTGGTGATGAGTGCAGTGGAGCTTGGTGCAGCTACGTTGACCTGTACACTGATATTGCCCTGGTTACTGTGGGCCAGTCCCGAAACGGCTGTTTGGCCGGTTGGCGGTGACTGGTACTGGCTGTTGCTGCTGTCCATCGCGTGTACGGTATTGCCCTATTACCTTTCATTAAAGGCGATGAAGTATATCACGGCATTTGCAGCCAATCTGACCATCAATCTCGAACCCGTCTATGGAATTGTGCTGGCAGCACTGTTTTTCCGGGAGGACAAAGAGTTAAGTTCAAATTTCTATATCGGCATGTCAGTGATATTGCTTGCCGTATTCAGTCATCCATTCCTAAAACAACGCTTCGACCGCGAAGCCCTGTGAATATGCGCGAAAAATCAAAACTGAGTGTTCTGATCAATAATGATCTCTTCATTGCCTGCAACAAGGCGCCGGGTATGGCCACCCAGCCCGACAAAACCGGCGACGAGTGCCTGCTTGATCTGGTGGAGGTGCGCTGCAAGCGCCCGGTTCACGCTGTGAACCGCCTCGACAGACCGGTAAGCGGTGTTGTGCTGTTCGCAAAAACAAAGGCAATTATGACAGAACTGACCGATCAGTTTCGTCACAAGACTGTTGAAAAGGTGTATCTGGCTGTTGTTCAGAATGAACCGCCGGCGCCTGAAGGCACACTGGTGCATTACCTGCAGAAAAATCAGGCCAAAAACATTGCAACTGCCCACGCCGATCCGCAGCCCGGAGCCGAGCGGGCCGAACTGTACTACAAGGTTATTGGTAAAACCGACCGCTACTTTCTGCTGGAAATCCATCCGGTGAGCGGTAAACACCACCAGATACGCGCCCAGCTGGCAGCCATCAATTGTCCGATAAAAGGAGATGTGAAATACGGTGCCCGCAGGAGCAATCCCGACAGGTCAATTCACCTGCACGCCTGGAAACTGACGTTTGAGCACCCGAGGAACGGAATGCCCGTTGAGCTGGTTGCAGATGTGCCCGATGAGCCGCTGTGGAAATCTGCCATGGAAATAGCAGGAAACGATACCGACAGCTAAAGTTGATGCTGTGTCGCACCAGCATTAATACAGACATCTCTGGCAATTCAGATTCCTGAACTGCCAGAGATGTCTGTGATGTTGTACTGGGAACCCCGAAGGTATCCTGTGAAAGTCGCTAACTCTGAATTAGCTGGCCAGCGCGTTCACGTGGCGAGTCAGACCGCTCTTCAGGTTGGCTGCCTTGTTGCGGTGGATGTTACCCTTCTTCGCGAGACGGTCAATCATGCTCACAACTTTGGGCAGGAACGCCTTGGCTTCCTCCTGATCTTTCAGTTCGCGGAGATTCTTGATTGCAGTACGAGCCGTTTTCTTGTAGTAACGGTTCTGCAGACGACGCTTCTCGTTTTGGCGGATGCGCTTGAGTGCTGACTTGTGGTGTGCCATATTTTATATCAGAATTGCCTGAATTTCTTGAAAAGAATGTACCCCTGCTTTTGGGCGTGCAAAGGTATGACTTTCGGACGGACTTTTTAAACAGACGCTAAAATATTTTTTTGACTTCTGTACGGGATTGTTAACCAAAACCTATTTGACCGGCAAATGATTCAGCTGGTTTGATTTTTGTCGCTTTTAGACAAAACACAATGATATGAGACGCATGTTTTTATTCCTGATCCTGCCTGTGATTGTCATTTCATCCTGTGCGGTGTATCCAAAGGGCGAGTTCAATCCGCAGGTGGTGCCTTCTCCGCCTGATTTTTCGGATCTCGGCAATTGGGCGGCCCATCCTGACAAAGCGGATCCGGCTGACCGGACGCCGGCGGATTCTATTCTGAGCGTGCAATCCGAATCAGGCGTGGATGTCTTGTTCTTCCATCCCACCACGCTTTTCGGGAAAAAAAGATACGGTGCGGTGTGGAATGCGGATGTGCGCAACGAGTATGTGAACAAGCGCACCGACGACGGGAGCGCACTTTTTCAGGGTTCCATCTTCAATGGTACCGGGCGGGTATTCATGCCGCGGTACAGGCAGGCGCATCTGGATGTCTTTTTCAGAAAATCCGGCTCTGAATCTGCCAAAAAGGCGCTGCAGCTGGCATATACCGATATATCCAACGCGTTTGACTACTATCTGGAGCACTGGAACGGGGGCAGGCCGTTCATTATTGCCGGGCATAGCCAGGGCGCCCTGCACGCCATGACGCTGATCAAGAACCGGATAGAGGGGACCCCGCTGAAGAGTCAGTTAATCGCAGCGTATATAGTCGGTTGGCCTGTGCATCACGATTACTTCACCGGCTTCAAACCCTGTGAAACGCCGGATCAAACGGACTGCTACTGTACCTGGCGTACATGGAACAGGGAATATGTGCTGAAAAACGGGAACAACGAGAAGCTTATCCCCGGCATCGTGTGTACCAATCCGATTTTGTGGACTACCGAAGAGGGGGTTTACGCGCCAAAGGAGTCCAACAAGGGCGGACTATCCTTCGAGTTCACAAACCTTCATCCTGCATTTGCCGATGCCGAGGTGTACAAGGGCGTACTGATGGCCTCCAAGCCAAAGTTCCGGGGCAGTATTTTCTTCAACAGGGTGAATTACCACATTGGAGATCTGAACCTGTACTACATGAACATACGGGAGAACGCGCGCCTGCGTGCGCAGAGCTTCACGAAGAAGTAATCACAGATAACGGGGCCGGAATCAGCCCTGTCGTTTCTCGTGGAGCTTTTTGAAGAAAGTGTTCAGTTCGTCCAGTGAATAGAACAGCACTTCGCGCGGTTTTGAGCCTTCTGCAGGACCCACGATACCGAGACCTTCGAGCTGGTCCATGATCCGTCCGGCCCGGTTGTATCCGAGTTTCATACGGCGCTGTATCATACTGGTGGAGCCGTGCTGGGTTTCCACGACCAGTCGTCCGGCGTCTTCCAGCATATCGTCCATGTCGGCCAGGCTGAACGACTTGGTGGAGCCGCCTTCTCCGTCGGGGTGAAATTCGGGCAGGAAGAAAGGCTCTGCAAACCCTTGCTGGTGCGCGATAAAGTCAATAACCCTTTCTACTTCCGGAGTATCCACGAATGCGCTTTGCAGTCGGATGATATCGCCGCCCACCGAGAGCAGCATATCGCCGCGGCCGATGAGTTGTTCGGCGCCTCCCGAGTCGAGAATCGTGCGCGAGTCAACCTTTGAGGTTACCTTGAAGGCGAGTCGTGCCGGGAAGTTGGCCTTGATGATACCGGTAATGATATTGACCGATGGTCGCTGAGTGGCTATAATCAGGTGTATGCCGACCGCACGGGCGAGCTGTGCCAGGCGACCGATGGGCAGTTCCACCTCTTTGCCGGCGGTCATGATCAGGTCGGCGAACTCGTCAATAATCAGAACGATATAGGGCAGGAACCGGTGTCCCTTGTTGGGATTCAGGCGGCGTGCCACGAACTTGTCGTTGTACTCGGTGATATTTCTGGTTTCCGCCTTTTTGAGCAGGTCGTAGCGGTTTTCCATCTCGATGACCAGCGAGTTCAGGGTGTGAATCACCTTGGTGGTATCCGTGACGATGGGTTCCTGCTGATCGGGGAGGAAGCCCAGGAAGTGATTTTCAAGGCGTGCATACGGGAACAGTTCCACCTTTTTGGGGTCAATAAGAATCATCTTGACCTGTGAAGGGTGTTTTTTGTACAGCAGCGACATGAGTACCACGTTGATACCCACCGATTTACCCTGGCCGGTAGCGCCGGCAACGAGCAAGTGGGGCATCTTGGCCAGATCGGCCACGAATACTTCGTTCTGAATAGTTTTACCCAGTGCGATGGGCAGCTCCATTTTTGCCCGCTTGAACCGCTCGTCCATGAGCACCTCGCGGATACCCACAGTCTGCCGTTTTTTATTCGGCACCTCGATACCGATGGTTCCCCTTCCCGGAATCGGGGCGATGATACGGATGCCGAGTGCCGACAGGTTCAGGGCAATATCATCTTCGAGACTTTTAATTTTGGAAATACGGATACCGCGGGCGGGCACGATTTCATACAGTGTCACCGTGGGGCCTATAGTTGCCTTGATCTTCTCGATTTCAATCTTGAAGTACATCAGCGTCTGGAGAATCTGATTTTTATGCAGTTCCAGTTCTTCGCGGTCAATTTCCAGCACATTATTGTCGTGTTCTACGAGCAGTTGCAGGTGCGGATATTCGTAATGCGACAGTTCGAGCGTGGGGTCATAAGGCTCGTTCAGGTCGGGATTGTCTTCCTGAACAATTTTGGTGGGTGGCTTGTAGGCATTAGCCTGTTCCGGGTCGGTGGGTGGCGGCGGAGCCGTGTTGACAATAATTTCAAGGTCGTCGTCCTGTGGGGCCGACACAGGGGGCTGCTTGAAAGCGATGGCACTTTCATCTTCAGCGAAGAGACCGGACCGCTGCGACAGATCAAGCGAGAGCGGGGCAGCGGTTGACTGTGGCTGTGGAGTAAAGGGAGCGGTTTCGGGGGCTGCGGTATTATCTTCCGGTGCGGGTGTTTCCGTGTATGTGCGCGCTTTGGAGGGTCTTGTTTTGGGGCGTTCAGCCGGTCTTTGTTTGCCATAGTTTCCGGCAACCAGATCGCTCCAGGCCTGTCTGGTTTCCTGCCACAGACTGTGCCACGTGAATTCGGTGAGATCCGGATTGTTAGACCAGACAAAAGTGCTTACCACGCCAAAAATCATCAGAGCGACAGTGCCGATATCGCCCAGCCAGTGGATGAGATACTGACTGATGGCCTGTCCGAAAACGCCTCCCCACGGGAATTCCAGCGACCTCAGGAAGAAGGAGCACAGGACGGATACAATTACTGTATAAACAACAGCCCGCTGGAATGGCACGAACAGATAGCTCAGACTGGCCTGCCTGATCAGCGCAAGGCCGAATTTGTACAGCAGATACACGACACCATAGGAGGCTACTCCAAAGCCCCAGTAAACAATCGAGTCGGATGCGAAAGCACCCAGCCTGCCCAGCCAGTTGTCAACAGCCACATCGGCAAAAAACATTTCCCAGGAAAACCGGAACACGATGTCGTGGTCATTTTCCCAGGTAAAGAAGTACGAGGTGAAGGCGATGAGCAGGTAAAAAGACAGGAACAGGCAGAATACTCCAATCAGTTTGGATACCCGTTCTCCGTCGAAATTGAAACTCAGTTGTCCTTGTTTTTTTGTTGCCATGTTCAGGGGTGACGCTTCTGTTGGTATGCAAAAGTAAGCTAAATGCTTTGATCGGACAGTATTTCCGTTGATAATCCGTATAATGCAAAAATCCCGGGTAAGCAAAGCATGCATACCCGGGACGCGTATTCTCCGTACAAGGAGCGTATGTTCTGATCAGATTACAGCGTAATCTGATGCAGTTATTATTCCTTCACCCCTGCAACAAGCAGAGATACTTCGTTATTCAGACACTCCACGAAACCGCCGGTTACTTCGAGGGAGAGCTTACTGCCGTCAGATTTCACTACATTGATCGTACCTGCTTTCAGAGAGGATACGATAGCTGCGTGGCCATTCAGCAACTGGAAACCTCCATCGGTGCCGGGCACCTGCACAGATTTAACTGAGCCGGTGAAGATTTCTTTTTCGGGAGACAGAACAGTGAGATTCATGATTCAGCGAATTATTTGGAAGCTTCTTCGATGATTTTCTTACCCTTGGCAATGGCCTCGTCAATAGTACCAACGAGGTTGAACGCTGCTTCAGGATATTCATCGAGTTCGCCGTCCATGATCATGTTAAAGCCGCGGATTGTTTCATCAATCGGAACGAGTACACCCTTGATACCGGTGAACTGCTCGGCCACGTGGAAAGGTTGCGACAAGAAGCGCTGCACTTTACGAGCGCGGAATACAGAGAGCTTATCTTCTTCCGACAA
>CAIYFY010000396.1 GCA_903925535.1 uncultured Bacteroidota bacterium
GCTTGTTCAGGATTCTCTGCCGTTGGCAAAAACAGGCTGATTTTTTGTCAGTTTTTGCGTTTTTGAAGGCGCATAGCCGGTGCTACGTAACTGAAAAAAGGTGAAAAATGGCGAAGAATGAGTCGTTTTTGACTCGGCGAGAGATTCCTGAATAAACCCTGAACAAATCTAACGCTTTTTTGCTCAGCCTGTTTTGAAAATTCAGTCAGGAAATGAAATTTTTCCCATTCCGACGAGGGGTACTCCACCCAGCGTCGTTTCGTCGTAAGGCTCGCCTGCTATGGTTTCATTGGCCAGCAGTGCAAAAAGTACGGCCTCTTTGGCATCGCCGCTGATACCCAGTTTATCCACTGAATCAATATGCCACCCGCGCAGGCGTGTACGCAGGTGGGCCATAATGACCGGATTGTGCGCCCCGCCGCCGCTGACATACAGACTGGCACATTCGCCGTGTGTCACGCGAAGCAGGGCATCAGCTATGGTTCCTGCGGTGAGTTCGGAGAGGGTAGCTATCACATCTTCGGGGGCGATATCAGTACCGGTGTCTTGCAGATGGTTGTCAAGCCATGTTGCCGAGAACAGCTCGGGACCTGTGGATTTGGGGAATGGCTGGCTGAAATATGGGTCGGAGCGGAGTGCGTTCAGCAGTATTTCGCTGGTTTTCCCTTTTGCGGCAATCAGTCCGTCCTGATCGAACGGCAGACCGTAGTACCGGCGCATACAGGTGTCAATGAGTGTGTTGGCCGGACCAGTATCGGTGGCAAACACCCGATCTGCACTGGCCGAGCCGGGCAGGAATGTAAAATTGGCAATTCCTCCCATGTTCAGTAAAAACCGGTCTTCTCCTGCTTTGGAAAACAGAAAATAGTCGCCGTATAGTGCCAGGGGAGCCCCCTCTCCTCCCGCTGCCACATGTTTTTGCCTGAAGTCGGACACTGTAATAATCCCCGTCCGGCGGGCAAGATGGTCTCCGTCACCTATTTGCAGGGTCGCATCGGGGTAGTCCGGCATACCGTGCAGTCTGCGCGGGGCGTGAAATACCGTTTGTCCGTGCGAGGCAATCAGATCTACTTCTGCGGCGTCAATATTCCATTTTTTCAGACAGTCGTTTACAATGACGGCATGCTTTTCTGCCACCATGACGTTCAACAGGACCAGCCACTGGAAATCCACGTCTCTCCGGGCAAAGATTTTCCGGAGTTCGCTCCGGAATTCACTGTCATAAGGGACGGAATCAAATGCGGATACCTGAACACGGGTATGAAAACCAGAGCCTGAAAACCGGCACAAAGCCACATCCAGCCCATCCATGGAGGTGCCCGACATGAGTCCGACTATCAGACGCTCTTCCTTGTCCGATATTTCTGCCAGTCTTTTGATATTTTTCTTCATAAAATTGCATCTGGAATCCCGCGCTGGATCCCGGTGCAAAATTCACATTATTCAACTATTTTTCAGATGAATTCGAGGATATTCACTCTCGTCCTGATTATCTCGACGCTTGTTTCATGTTCAAACCCGTCCGGTATCGGTGAAGACACCCACCAGGGCAAACGGTCCCGGCGAACGTACAGTCTGGCGATTCACGGCGGTGCCGGTACTATAACGAAGGCGAACATGACACCGGAAAAGGAGGCTGCCTACACCGCTGCACTTGACACAGCACTCACCATCGGAGAGAATATCCTCAAAAACGGTGGTACTGCACTGGATGCCGTGGAACAGACCATTGTTTATATGGAGAATTGTCCGCTTTTCAACGCCGGAAGAGGGGCTGTATTCACCCACGAGGGCAGGAATGAGCTGGATGCCAGCATCATGGACGGCTCGAGCCTGAAGGCTGGTGCAGTGGGTGGCGTCACCACGGTGAAGAATCCGGTCAGGCTGGCACGCGCTGTGATGGAAAAATCGCCGCATGTGATGCTCACAGGCCGCGGGGCCGAGCAGTTTGCTGCTGAAAACGGACTGGAGCTGGTTGATCCGTCGTGGTTTTATACAAAAGAGCGCTGGCAGTCGCTGCAAAAGGCACTTGAAGCGGAGAAAAGGGAGTCGAAAACCGGAGATATGACCGATCCTGCCCGCCGGGACCATAAATTCGGCACTGTGGGCTGCGTGGCGCTGGACAAGGACGGGCACCTGGCTGCAGGTACATCTACCGGCGGCATGACCAACAAGCGATGGAACCGGCTGGGCGATGCACCTGTTATCGGTGCCGGTACCTATGCATCCGATGACGCCTGTGCGGTGTCATGCACCGGCCATGGCGAGTATTTCATCCGTTACAGCGTCGCGCACGATGTGTGGGCGCGCGCGACCTATCTGGGAGAAACCATTGAACAGGCTACAGACTTTATTGTAAACAAGAAACTGGCAGAAAATGGGGGCGAAGGCGGACTGATTGCTGTTGACCGGTATGGAAATGTCGCGATGCCTTTCAATTCCGAGGGAATGTACAGGGGCTACGCCATCCCCGGCGAGCGGAAGGTTATGATTTACCGCTAGTTTTCTTTTTCCGCACATTGATACCCGCTTTCAAAACAAGATACCCGTCTCCTTCCAGCGAGCTTCCGAAAAAAATGCGGTTGTCAACTGAAAAATAGAGTCCGAGAGAGGAAGAACCTTCTATACCCTTGTAAGGGAGCTCACCCGGATACCGGGTCTGAATACTGTGTGCACCCACCAGATAATTAACAAAAATTCGTGTTTTTTTGGTCGGTGGCTGGAAGTAAAGCCGGAGTCCTGCGAGGAATCCGGCGGAACTTTCGCTGAATGACCGGCCGCTGAATCCGGTTTGGCCACTCATTGTATTGACGAAAATCTGCCCCTCTGCTGAAAGTCGCCTCGACAGTCCGTAAGTGGAATTGACACCCGCATGCAGGCCGGCAGATGAAGACAGAACACCAAGAGCGATTCCTGCGTTGGGTATGATGGCAAAGTCTTTTTTCTGGGCTTTAAGAGCGAAGACAGAGGAGAACAACATGGTAGCAAAGATCAATTTCCGCATAATGGTCAGTAATAAGGTGAATTAACGTTACAAATATATTTTTTATTTATAGTATATCTCGTCTTCCTGAAATTGGTATTGGCCAATTAACGACAATCATTGGCTTAAATGATCACAGTCTGTTGCAATAATTCCCGTGTTTATACCTTTGCCCCTGAATGAATCGCACAACCTCCATATTGCTTGTCGTTATTATCACTGCCCAGGCGTTCTACAACGCAGGAGTGGTTGGTTACTGGCTGGCAAACCGGGCCTATATTGCGTCCAGTCTGTGCGAGAACAGAGACAAGCCGATGAAGCACTGCAATGGCAAGTGTTATCTGAAGAAAAACCTGACTACAGCTGCTTCAAGTCAGAGTGACGGCAACGCAGCCCTTCCCGTGCTGAAGACAGAGACTGACTCTCCGGTTTTTCTGGTGGATATGCCTCTTCTGTTTTTTGCAGCCCCATTGACGGAAGTATCTGTTCTGGTGTCATTTGTTGCTGCTCCCGAAAGCAGGCTTCCGGGCGACGGAGTTTTTCATCCGCCGGCTTTTTGCGCCTGACCACGTCCCGTGCTGCCTCAACCGTGCAATTGCTGTGCGGTATGAGACCCTTTTGATGTCATCTGACGTCGTTCACTCTTTTATTTCTGTTTTCACATGAGATTACTCACCATTCCAACGGTGGGGATACTTCTTCTGTGTGTGATTTCGCCTGTTTCAGCCTGCGATATATGCGGCTGCCCGGGCGCAGGGAGTTCGCCTGGTCTTCTGCCACTTGTACAGCGTCATTTCGTTGGAGTGCGCTGGCAGTACCAGAGCTACAGCATTGCTGCACATCACACAGGAGGTTCCCCGACAGAGGAGACCTATCACACTGCAGACGTTTGGGGGCGCTGGCAGCCACACCGGCGCGTTCAGGCAATTGGTATCCTTCCCTGGTCAGTAGCAGCCAGAATAACGCCCGGCGAGCCGGTACTGCAGGCCGTGGGCATCGGAGATGCTACCGTGCTTCTTCAATACAGTCTGCTGGATCCCGCCCGTCAGTCGGTCAGGGTATGGCAACAAGCACTTCAGGCAGGTGCAGGGGTAAAAATACCAACCGGCAGCAGTAATCTGACCGACAAAGAGGGTGCTCTGGTGGCACCCAACCTGCAACCGGGTACCGGAAGTGCCGATTACATGACCTCCCTTCTGTACGCAGTCCGAAAGGGCAAGACGGGCATAAGTCTCGATGTATCCGCACGCATTTCCACAAAAAACGCTGCTGGATACCAGTTTGGACATCGCCTGAACGCAGGGCTTCAGGGCTTTTTAGTGCTTCGTTCAGGTAAATCGACTGTTATTCCTTCTCTGGGTGTTATGACCGATATCCGGCAGAAAGACCGGGATAATGACAGGATAAAGGGAGAGACAGGAGGATATACCATGTCCTCGGCAGTTTCGGTTCAGTTGTTCAGGGGCAACTGGTCGCTCAATCTGAACGGTGGAGTGCCTGTATATCACCACATGGGCAACGGACTGATCAAACCTCGTCTGCAAATTGGAGCCGGCGTGGCATATCTGATTGGTCACCGCAGCAACAAGGTTCCGCAGGGAATCTTTAAAGATGTTGACGGTGTGTCGGGTGTATCAAACAGGCAAAGTTGACGGCAATGATTTCAAAAATACTCGATTTTTCCATGAAATGATGGAAAAATGGTGTGAATAAAAATAATATGCAGAATCCGGGTGCTTCCACGCGTCCGGCAGGCAATTAATAATTATCACTCACTAACTTTTTTCAAATGAACAAATTCCGCACGGGGTTTGCAGCCACCCTTATGCTCAGTGCTGCCGTTTTTTTCACTTCCTGCCATAAAGATGAAGTTATTGACGGCTTCGGAGACGTAGTCATCGAAATGGATAATATCGCAGGAAGCAGTTCTCTCTCCTTTGGCAGCAAGTACGTCACGGCCAATGGCGATACTGTTCAGTTCTCCACTTTTAACTATTATGTCAGCAATTTCGTGCTGGTGAACGAAAATGGAACAGAGTATGTCATACCCAGAGATTCCTCCTATTTCCTTTGCAAGCACGATGACCCCGCCAGCCGTGAAATAACCCTGCGCAATGTTCCTGCAGGCAACTACAAGGCTGTGAAATTCATTATCGGTGTTGACAGTCTGAAGAGCGTTTCACCTGCAGGCGAGCGCCTGGGCGTACTCGACCCGACCGGTGGTGCCTCGGGTATGTACTGGTCCTGGAATTCGGGCTATATTTTTGTGAAAGTGGAAGGTACTTCTCCGCAGGCACCCCAGGATCCCAATACCGGTGAGCGTACTATTGAGTACCATACCGGATTGTTCGGAGGCAAAGACTCGCCCACACTGAACAATATCAGAAAGGTCGAAATCAATGCATACGAGGAATCGGCCCGTGTAAGAAAAGACCATGAAGCACCGGTATTCCACTTGTATGTGAATATCCTTGAAATGTTCACCAGCCCGGTCAATATCAACGTTGCCCTGAATCCGACATCACACGGTGGCCCGTACTCTGCCAATGTTGCCAACAACTATGCAGATATGTTCTCGCTGGCACACGTTCACAACCACTGACAAGTTATGATTAGCAGACTTTTTCTGATCGGGGCGCTTGCTTTTGTATTCGGAGGGTCTTCCTGTAAAAAGGAAGCAACTTCGAACCGATACGAGTTGCTTCTGCCCTCCAATTTTCCCGCTCCGGAGTATAATCTGGCTTCCAACCCGGTAACTCCGGAAGGATTTGAGCTGGGTAAACGCCTGTTTTATGATCCGCTTCTGAGTCAGGACAGCACTATTTCCTGTGCCGATTGTCATATTTCGTTTTCTGCCTTCAGTCATCCGGATCATATTACCAGTCACGGTATCCGCGGACAATTCGGGAAGCGGAATGCGCCGGCAATTCAGAATCTGATCTGGCAAAGAGCTTTTTTTTGGGATGGAGGCGTACCCGACATGGATTTGATATCGCTCAATCCGATTCAGAATCCGGTGGAAATGGATGAAGATCCGGCCAATGTGATCAGGAAACTGAACAGAAATGAAACGTACCGTCGTATGTTCAAAGCCGCTTTCCCCGGGCGCGATACCATTGACGGTCCTCAGATGATGCAGGCTTTCTCCCAGTTTATGGCCATGCTTGTGAGCGCCAATAGCCGGTACGACAAGTATGTGCGCGGAGAATCCGGTGGGAACCTGACACCACAGGAGCTTTCCGGACTGGCTGTATTCAGGTTGAAGTGCAGTTCCTGTCACCAGGGTGATCTGTTCACAGATGACGCATATCGCAACAATGGAATCCTGAGCGATTTCACCAGCGACAAGGGGCGCTATGAGGTGAGTTCCATGCCGGAAGATATCGGAAAATTCAAGACTCCCAGTTTGCGCAACGTGGCTGTTACCCAGCCTTACATGCACAACGGGCGGTTCAAGACGCTGGAGAGTGTGATGGATCACTACGCATCCGGAGTGAAGGTGACTCCAACGCTCGATCCTGAACTGCTGAAGAATGGCATGACTGGCATTCCGCTATCCGATTCAGAAAAACTGGATCTGGTTGCTTTCCTGAAGACGCTCACCGATCAAAGTTTCATCCGCGACGAGCGTTTTCAACAAAACTGATTCATTTTTTCCGGAATTTAACTTCAACGGAGGGGTTTATCTGCAGAATATGCCGGATAAACCCCTCCTTGTCTTCAGGGGAAATCATCACAGCGCCGTTTTTACCGTAATCAATCCACAACCGGTCGAGCGACAAGGCAGGTGAGGACAGCGGGTTATTCGTTTCTGTGATTTTCCTGATGGTTGTAATGTCAATTTTGATGTTGATCAGTACACTGCATTTCACAGTGAGTGTATTTCCCTCCACCGTATAATATGTGGTGAAGAACAGGTGACCCACAAACAGGGCCACCAGGGCATGAATGAGCAGGGCTACCCATTCGCCGTCCATCACAGTAATGACGGAGGTAATGATGACGGGGATAGCCACCAATGCCCAAAGCCACCACGAGACAGCTGATTTATACACAGTTTTGTCTGTCATTTTTTCAAAGATGGGTCCACAGAGTAAGCCTTTTCGAGCCATGGTACTGCTTTGTCCGGCTGCCCCATATCACGGTATGCCGATCCGATATACAGCAGCAATGTTGCATTTTGAGGATCGTACTTCAGCCCTTCCTCCCATTGTTCGATAGCCTCGGGGAACCTCTTTTTCATGGCCAGCACAGCCCCCAGGTTTCTGCGGGCATCCACAAACCTCGGGTCCCATTTGATGGACTCCTTGTACACTTCCTCGGCCTTTTCCAGTTGTCCGCGCATAAAGTAAATGAAGCCCATATTGGACAACACGGTGGCATTGTTGGGTCGGTATTTGATTGAAACCTGATAATCGTCGAAGGCCTTGTCGTACTGACCAAGTCTGAAGTAGGCGATACCCCGGCTGCCATAGGCATCGTGATATTCGGGATACAGATTAATACACTTGGAATAACACTCCACAGCCCGCTCCAGTCCGGCCCGGTCTTTTACGGATCCTGTTTTTTCGTCCATGGCAATCCGTGCAACCTCCAGTGCGTTATGGTAATTCAGTTTGGCACAGTCGGGTGAGTTTGGCAGGTCGGAGGCATAAAGGGAGGCGCTGTTCTCCCAGGTCGGATTTCTGAGTATTGTTCTGACACTGTAAACCGACAGCAGGATGCCCGCGATTGTCCAGAGCGGTGTTCCCTTGTTGTTCGGATTGAGAAGATTGGTCATGTCATCTATCTTCAGCATTTTGAGGATCCCCCATGCCAGTGCGAGCGCGAAGCCAAACGAGGGCAGGTACAGCAGGCGTTCTCCGTATGAAGTACCAATCAGGAAGAATACGTTGCTGAAGATGGAGTAGCAGATCAGATAGAAGAATATAGCGTAGGAAAGCACGTGTTTTTTGGGAAGTTTCCAGAGTGCCCAGAGTCCCATAACGAGGTAAATCAGGAAGCCGGCTATTGCGCGCCACTCACTGAAATCAACGGGTTTCAGTTGCGGATAGCCGCGGTCGCTGACCAGCGTAGCCGGATAAACCAGTACCTTCAGGTATTCCCAGCACATCATGAATGCCGATGCCAGTCGCTCTGACTGCGATTTGGCACCCACCAAAAAATTGTCGAGAATTGAGTATATCTCCTGATACTGCTGTCCGCCCAGTGCATTGCGGCGAACCAGCAGAAACAGCGCCACCGGTATCAGCATGGTTGCGGTGGTTTTGAGAATTTTTCCCGGACTTTGTTCGGAAAAGTACCACATGGTGAGCGGGAACAGGAAGATGAACATGATGGATCCTTCCTTGGAGAACATGGCTACTCCGTACGACAGGGCCGCCATAGCCAGCCATTTCCGGTCGTAATTTTCGAAATGCCGCCAGATAGAGTAGAGTGCCAGCGTGCTGAAAAGCATGCCCAGTATTTCGTCGCGGCTCTTGATATTGGCGACTACCTCCGTATGTACAGGATGTGCGATATAGATGAGCGCAGCGAGGAAAGCCAGGGTGGGGGGGTAATTACCCAGCACTCGTCTCCAGGTAATCCAGAGCGCCCAGCCGGTTAGTGAATAGAATACCACATTCATCAGGTGGGATATCCATGGCTTGTCGGGAGAGAGCTGCCACTCCAGGGCAAACATGGTAAGCGGAATGGGCCTGAAAAGTGATCCCGGGCTGTTCCAGGTGCCGAAACGGTATTCAGTGGTGAATATGATACCGATATTCTTGATGCCTCCCTTGACTACCCAGTTGTCTTTGATCAGCGAGTAGTCGTCGAGTGCGTAATAGTAACCAAACGTGTTGGAATACAGGAGAAAGCCCAGGGCCGCTGCCACGAGTCCGGCAATCAGGCTGATGGTACCCAGAGAAGCGGGCGTTGCTACAGCAACCTCTTTCAGTGGTTTGACCGGTTTTGCCGGTTTGTGTGCCGGTTTGTGTGCTGGTTTGTTCCTGGCCATAGAATATTTGTTTCAAATTCAGACCGCAAACCTAAAAAATCTTCACCAAATCATCCGCACTGTCTCAATCTTCCGGTCACTTACTATTTCAAGCTGAAAGATCTTGCCGTGGAGGGTGATGCGGGCTCCCTGTTCGGGGATACCCTGAGCTTCGGTGACTATATACCCTGAAAGTGTATTGTAATCGCCCGTCGGGATTTCCAGTTCCGGGTATTTCTCGTTCAGATAGTCTACTTCCAGGCGTCCGGAGAAGAGAAATTCCCGTTCTGCCACGCGTGTTTCGATAAATTCCTCGGAGTCATGTTCATCATCAATTTCGCCAAAAAGTTGTTCCAGTACATCCTCCAGCGTGACGAGTCCGGCGATGCTGCCGTATTCATCCACGACACAGGCGATGTTGGTGCGGTTCTTGATAAATTTGGACAGCAGGTCGTTCACCTGAATGCTTTCGGGTACAAAAGTGATGGGCATGACTATCTCGCTGATTGCCGCGGGCATGCTGAACATCTGCTGAACGTGTACGTAACCGAGTGTTTTGTCAATTTCACCGTCGTTCACCAGTATCCTGGACAGACTGCTTTCAACAAACAGGCGGCGCAGCTCTTCCACTGATGCACTGATATCAATATGTACTATTTCATTTCTGGGCGACATGCATTCGTGCGCCCTGATTTGTTTCAGATGCAGGGCGTTCTCCAGCAGTTCCATCTCCATTTCCTCCTCACCAGGCAGTCCGCTGTTGTTTTGCTGCACCAGATATTCCAGCAGAGCGGCATCATCATCGCCGGGGGCTGTCCGGAAAAGATACCTGAACATGTACTGTTTGAAGATCAGAACAGCGCCTGATAGAATGACTAAAGTCAGGGGAATCGCGACCAGATCCGAACCGGTCAGTTGGGAGAGCGACTGAATCAGAGCAACTGCTCCGAAAACGGATACCGAGGCAACTGCCAGGGTGGCGGGGAACGAGTAGCTGCCTAAACGCAGCCATCGCGAGGGAGGCTGATCCTGATTTCTGTCTGCTGCGACCATGGTCAGTTATTGAGATCGTTGATTTGTTCTGCTCTGATTTTACCCTTGGGTACGAGTATTTTCCAGTAACTGAAGTCCTGCTCGGCTTCCAGTCCGAAGCCGTACACCACTTCTCCCGGCTGCGACACCTTTACGAACTTGTCGGTCCGGATTTTACCCGCTTTTTCGTCCCAGATGAGTTCTTCTGTTTCAAGTCTTTCCTGTTTTACCGTGTTCATCACCACACTGTCGCGAACTACGATGGTTCCCTTGTCTTGCTGCCGGATTGCATGACGGGCAGTCAGGGTGCTCCTGACCGAACCATCTGCCAGCAAAAACTCAAACCTGATACCGTCAGGGAATTCCTGTTTGGGTGTTTCCAGGCTGGTGAAGTTGAGCATGGTGGCGCCTGACACGCGCACGCGCACGACTGCACTGTCGGAATAGAGGATTTCAACATCCCTGGCCTGTTCCACCGCCACATCGTCCTGCGTGAAAACTTGTCTGGTTTCTGCATGCTCTTCTCCGCATCCGGATATCAAATATACAGAAAAAATCAGAAATAGCAATATTTTTTTCACGAAAGAATTCGCTTTAAACCGAAACGAATGGAGACAAGCAGCACAGCTACTATGGCAAACAGCCAGTAAAAGGGAATATTGACCCAGGCCACAATGCGCGTCCGGTCAACCAGAAACATCAGCATAAATACCGCCAGAATCATCAGTGCCAGATCAGACAGTTTGTTGAACCCCGGGATCTGGCTGAAGCTGGTATTGCGCCGCACTGCGGCCAGCGTGGCGATCATGGAAAACACAGGGAGCACCTGTGTCAGCAAATTCAGGTTGAAAATACTGCCGCCTCGTTCAAACAGAAACATATAGACAGCGAGTGTCATGGCAAAGATACCGGGAACGCAGCACAGAAAAACCAGGGTGGAGTAGAAGTACTTCCACGGACTTTCATGCGCCTCTCCTCTTCCCATCCAGCCTGCGAGCAGAGCAGCCAGTGGCAACACCAGAAAGAAGGAGATGACCCCGGCAGGGTGCAGGCTGAGGTAATCAAACAATTCGCGTAATGTCATGGAAACAAAATTTTGCCTGCCAATATACGCAATATATTCTGCCTGTTGCACATAACCTACAATTCGAACCTGTATTCTACCGACTCAATTTTCTGGAAACCGTTTTCGTCGGTATTTTTGAAAACAACGGTGATACCAATCGTTTCTGCGGCTTCCTTTTCTGTGCTGTCGAAAACTACATCAAGTTTCCCCTTGCCTCCGGGTGCTATCACTCCCCGCGGGAAGTCAACCGTGGTACAGGAGCAGGCATCCACAATGTCAATCTGAATGTCCTGGCCGGAAGTGTTGGTAAACTCAAAGAACATCTCTCGCTTTTCGCCGCGTTTCACCTTTCCGAGCTCAATCATTTTCTTGTCCCAGGTGACAAACGCGGGTTTGGTTTGTGCGGGCGGGGCAGCGGGTGCAGGCGAACTGGTTTGGGCCTGCTGGGTGGTCTGGCAACCCAGACAAATCAGCAGCGTGAGAAATGGCAGTATGGTGTTTAATTTCATGGGACTGGCAGCAATTAGTTACCGAGCAATTTTTGGCCATTTTCTATGGCAGTCTTTATTTCCTGCTGATTGGCTTCAATAGACGCTTTCTTTTCTTCGAGGAACTTTACAGCCTCTCCGGCCTCCTGAGGTATCTGGTAGCTCATCATCCAGCTGGTCATATTGTTTTCTGCATCTCCGATAGCCTTGAGGCGCTGTTCAAATTCGGCCTTTTTTTCTGCAGGCATGGTGGAGTCAGATTTCATCAGATCTTTCATGGCACGTGCCACGCGGTTCATATCAGCCAGGTCCTTCATGGCAGCATCGTGAATGGCATCCGTCTGGCTTTTGAGCGCTTCCATTTTTTTCTGATCGGAGTTGCAGGCTGCCAGCATGAGGCCGGCGAACAATACAGTAAGCAGTTTTTTCATAGAGAATTCAGTTTAAATTGCGAGTGCAAAGGTACAAGCTTGTTCAGGATTTTCTGCCGGCGGCAAAAATATGCCGATTTTTTACGCGGTGAGAGAATCCGGAGCAAGCTCCGGCAGCATGTTACAGGAAAAAAAGCGATTTTTGCACCTGTAACTAAACGCAGGAACAAATGCTTACCGCTATTTCGCCCATTGACGGCCGCTACGCTGATAAAACGAAAGAACTTCGCGCTTATTTCAGCGAGTATGCACTGATACGTTATCGCGTATTTGTGGAGATTCAGTACTTCATCGCGCTTTGCCAGTACGGACTCCCTCAGCTCGCCTCGTTCAACGAGGAGGTTATTGACGATCTGAATGCTGTCTTTGAGGGATTCAGCCTGGCGGATGCCGAGCGCATCAAGGCGATTGAAAAAACGACCAACCACGACGTAAAGGCCGTTGAGTACTTCCTGAAGGAGCGTTTTGACGATCTCGGACTGGGGGAACTGCGCGAATTCATTCACTTTGGTCTTACCTCCCAGGATGTGAACAACACTGCCTCGCCGCTGCTCTTCAAAAATGCGCTGGAAGAAGTGTATTATCCTTTGCTGAAAAAGCTCCGCGACGAGCTGGAGCGCTGCGCACACGAGTGGGCGCACATACCCATGCTCGCACGCACGCACGGACAGCCGGCATCCCCGACTTTGCTCGGCAAAGAGTTTGCTGTTTTTGTACAGCGACTGGATGTTCAACTCAATTTGCTGCAATCGTTGCCGCACCGCGCCAAATTTGGCGGCGCCACGGGCAATTTCAATGCGCATTTTGCTGCGTATCCGGATTACGACTGGCAGGCCTTCGGAAACAGCTTTGTGTCGGAGTTTCTTGGTCTTGAGCGCTCTTCGCCAACCACGCAGATTGAACACTACGACTGTTTTGCTGCCCAGTGTCAGGCACTGAGCCGTATCAATACGATTCTTGTTGACTTTTGCCGGGATATCTGGACGTACATATCCATGGAGTACTTCAAACAGAAAACGGTGGCCGGGGAAGTGGGGTCGAGCGCCATGCCCCACAA
>CAIYFY010000397.1 GCA_903925535.1 uncultured Bacteroidota bacterium
GAGTTGCGCTGAGTTTACCGCGGAGTTGCGCTGAGTTTACCGCGGAGTTGCGCTGAGTTTACCGCGGAGTTGCGCTGAGTTTACCGCAGAGTTGCGCTGAGTTTACCGCAGAGTTACGCTGAGTTTACCGCGGAGTTGCGCTGAGTTTACCGCAGAGTTGCGCTGAGTTTACTGCAGAGTTACGCAGAGTGGTGATGTTATTCTCTGAAATTATTCGCCAATCTTTTTATTCCGTCTTTTAAACTACTTACATTGAAGTTAATTAACAGGCCGATTTTACAACCTGATAATTTCAAATAGGTGAGTACTTGTGCCAAATGCACATCGTTAAGCGCATCTACTGCTTTTACTTCTACAATAATTTTGTTTTCCACCAATAGATCAATTCTGTAACCCACTTCGAGTTTCACATCATTATACACCAAAGGGAGCGCCATTTGCTTGATCACACCAAGCCCTGTGTGCTTAAGTTCATAGTATAAACACGCCTCATATGAACTTTCCAAAAGACCCGGACCAAGCTCGCTGTGTACCTTCATGGCACATCCAATAATTTTATGGCTTAATTGATTATCACGCATGGGGTCACTTTTTTTATTTCAAAGTTAAGTATAAAATAACCAAAAGTCAACCCTGCAATCTAACTTCATCCGTTAACTCTGCGCAACTCTGCGTTAAACTCTGCGTAACTCTGCGGTTAACTCTAAAACTCTAAAACTCTAAGACTCTAAAAACTCTAAAACTCTAAAACTCTAAAAACTCTAAAACTCTAAAAACTCCAGCGCCGGTTGAGCCATCACTTTCGGCTTGCTGCCCCTGTGATCCTGTGCCCGGTGCACCAGAAAAGGGTGACAGAGATAAACAGTGCCTGCTGCCCCTGTGGCTGCCGAAACAGGTCGCTCCGGCAAAGTATCGAGTAATCCGGCCAGTTCCATGAACGACAGTCCTGCCTCACCGTGTGGCTGCAGCAACTGCGCTACATCCCGGTGCGAGCCCTCGCGCACGAGCGTGGGCGCGTCGAGCGCACCCGTGTCTGTGAAAAGGAACAGCATCAGCAGGGCACGACCCCTGGAACGATGATTGATACGCCAGTTGAGGTAATTGAAGGGGTCTTCACCCGGAAAACTTGCGTCAACATGCCAGCCCGTATCGTTAGCTGGCTTCTCCACCGGAAAACGAACAGGGAAACTGCCCAGCGACTGTTTGGGAAGCCAATTCCCGGGCCCTGCCAGCAAATCAAATGCCTGATGCAGGCGCTCTGTATTGGCGGCCAGTACAAAAGGCTCCTGTGTCATTTCAGAAATTCTGACTACCGGCTCCTGCCAGGTACCCGGATCATCCGGGTCGCAGCCGGTCAGCGGCCAGATCAGCTCGCAGCACTCCTGCGCGAGTGCACGCGGGAAGGCATTCTCCAGCACGGCAAATCCCTTTTCGTGATAGTCACGCAGCAGCTGTTGTTGTTCTGATGTGTTCATGGCTTGTTCTCCGCGCACAAGATCCAGTTTCCCTGCGTATCAATGTACCAGCCTTCAGGAAAAACCTGCCTGAATTTCTGTACAAAGAAGCGCTCGGTTACGGATCGAATGGCCTGATCTTCACCGTGGAGGCGATTGTACATAATCAATCCACCCGGGTTGAGCAGGTCCTTGCAGTCGTTCAGAAAATCTTCCGTGCAGAACTGGGGCGGGGTGATTTCATCTTCAAAAATATCCACGATGATCAGGTCGTACGTGTCGGCACAGATCTGTACGAATGCCTCAGCATCGGCAGTGATAAGTTCCACCGGACTGTCGAGGCGGGGCAGGGTATAACGCGCTGCCAGTCCGGAAACGGTTTCATCCCACTCGACTGCTGTGTAGTAGTAGTCGCGGTGGAATACTTTCTCCAGCATGTAGGGTACCGACCCCAGTCCGGTTCCGAGGATGAGCACGTTTTCTATGGGGCGCTCGTCAATTTTCAGCTCATCAAACGCGATGAGGAAGTTCTTGTACAGATCATCCCAGGAGTAGATGGCTCCGCTGCTCAGCAGCTGGAACCTGCCCTTGCTGAGCACGACACTCAGCTCCGGATTTTGCTCGGAGGTGGTATGCTCCAGCGTGACCGGAACGATGTGTGAAAGCCATATTTTCCAGCGGGGTACCTGCACGTTAGTTGTCTTTCTTTTTCTTTTTGAACGGATCCCACTTGTCGAGCTTGTCTTTTACCTCGTCAATTTTCTTTTGTCCCTGGTCGCCGAGTACTTTTTCAGCTTCTTTACCCAGTTTGTCGCCCACCTCTTTGCCGAGTTTGTCTTTTGCCTGTTCTGTCACCTCCTGTACTTTCTTGTTGGCGATGTTCCTCAGACTGTCGGCGGCTTTGTCAGCGGCCTCTTTTGCCTTGTCTTTGGCTTTATCCAGCTCCTTGTTGGCCAGTGTTGTCAGGGTATCCTTTGCTTTCTCGGTTACGCTGGTAACAATGTCGGTGGCCTGCTCGCTGATGGTGCTTTGTCCGTCAGAAGGCAGCATTTTCATGGCTACTTTCGGATTGGCTATACTTCCCGTGAGGTCGAACTGAACGTTGATGTATTCTCCCTGGGCGATGTTGATGCCCAGTTTGGAGGCTTCACCCGACAGGAAACTGAGTCCGCTGTTCACTGCAGCGCCGGCTGTGCTTTTTTGAAGCGCCGAACGCGGTGTTTTGGTCATGATGGTGAAATTCATGTCCTTGCTGAGTCCGTATGTTCCGCCTATCTGCATGGCTACGTCGCGCACGCGGGTGTTGAACGGCTTGATGAGAACATTGCCTTCCTTGATCTCAAACCAGTTGCGTGTATCCTTGAGTTCCACTTTTTGCAGGTATTCCAGTCCGAGTTTTTCACCCACAGCGGCCAGGGGCTTGAAGTTGTTCAGTCCGGCAGCGATGGTTTCCAGGAAACCTGCAGCGGAAAGGGTAGTGAAGTCGGGCATCATGTCTTTACCGAGCAGGCCGCTCATGGACAGGGTGGTATTGAATTTGCCTTCCATCAGTTGCATGGCCGGGGCCAGGGCCTTCACGGTGGCGAAAGACTGGAATGCGTCGCGGAAACCCATGTTTAACAGGGCGAAATCCATATTGAACGATGGTTTCGACAAATCAGTGGTATTGTATTCCCCGGTCAGACCAATTTGTCCGCCCATGACAGAGGCGGTGCAGTCCTGCAGTCTGGCCACTCTGTCCTTTACAACAATCTGTCCGTTCAGGTTGTTCAGAAAGTAGTCGGTGTACTTGACTTTGGCCATATTGGCGTTGATGGTCATGTCCATATTCTCCGGTACTGGGATGATTTCCTCCACTGGCGGCACTTCGGTTTGTGCGGTTGCAGCTGCGGCCGGGTCCTCGGCCATGAAAGGATCAAGGTCGAAATAGGACGATTTCAGGTTGATAACCCCTTTCACTGTCTGGTTGTCGAACAGGTAATTCCAGGCGTTGAGTATTTCACCACTTCCGCTCAAATCACTGTTGCCGTTCATGGTGAGCCCGAAACCGGAGATGTTCATCTTGTTTGGAGTAAAATGACCTGCAGCCGACAGGTTGGTGATGTCGTAAACATCGTATTTCAGTTTTCCGATTTTACCGTCCATCACGAAATCCCAGCGGTCGAACATGGCCTCTTCTTCGGCAGGCACATCGGAGGGTACCACCTCACCGGAAGTTTCTTCTTCCATCCATTCGTTGGCGTCGAAGTAGCCGGAAGAGAAGTTCATCTTGCCGGTCATGGTTTTGGTGGTACTGAAGTAGGCGAGGAGGTTGTCAATACTGCCGGATGCCTTCAGGTCGCTCTTGCCCAGCACGGCATCAAAATCCTGAATATCGAGGCGCTGGGGAGTAAGACTGGTGGCAAGGTTATTGATCTTGACTGTTGGCATGTCGCTGGATCTGTAGGTGATTCCGCTCATGCCAAACTCGCCGGACATATCCACCTGGTCGTACTGACCTCCATCTATCTGGCTCATGGCCGCCCGTATGGTCATATTCGACCGGATGATGCCGGATAGCTCCTGTACACCCTCCATGGGGAAGGCTTTCGACAGTTCGCCGAGGTTGAGCACGCCACTCACGCGTGTGTCAACAGTTGGGTCGCTCTCGGGAGTTTTCAGGTTGAAGTAGCCTTCCAGCGGATTGGAGCCGATTTTCAGTCCGAATTTCGGGATGTTTATCGTCATGTCGTTCATACTGGATGTCGGACTGTTGATGGTGGCATCCACGTTTATATCGGAAACGCCGAGGGGCAGACTCGGGTATTTGAAATCGGCATTACCCACCAGGAAATGCAGCTTGAAAGCCGGGTAGGTGGTTTCATTGTACACCCCTTTGGCAAAACCCTCAAATTTAAGGGTTCCGTTGGCCTGCACACCGTTGAAATCCTTCGTGTAGGCACCTGGCACGATACTCAGGAGGCTCTTGAAGGTATTGGCAGGGGTGCCGAACGTCAGATCCATGATGATATCTTCCGTGTTGTCGGGCATCTGCACAAAACCGTCGAGCGACATATCCAGGTCATTCACTTTCATCTCGTTCTCGCGGAAAGTGAACTTCATGTTTTTCATATCCATACCCAGCGTTGCCTTCCAGTAGGCTTTGGCTTTCGACAGATACTGAACACCGCCGTAATTGATTGATAGTTTGTCGGCGTTTGTTTCCATGACAAAATCGTACAGGTCGCCGGCAAAGTTGCCAGAACCGTTGTGCTGAACACCCTCCAGTTCGGCAATCATTTCCAGACTGCGGTCGTCGTACAGGATTTTACCGTCGGTAATCTCGTAGTACTCCAGTTTGATGGCTCCGGACGATTCTGCAGCGGGCGCTGTCTCAGGCACAGGCTTGGTGATGTCGTAGTTGGCATCGCCATTGCTCAGTGCGTACACTTTTATCTCCGGCTTGTCAAAATAAAGACCATTTATAGAAATATTATCCCCTGAAATAGCAGTAAACAGGTCAACTGTTACATCGAGGCGTTCGCATTTTACCAGTTTTACACCTTCAAACGGTCCGGGTCCATTGGTGATTTCCAGTCCCTCCAGTCCGACCGAGAGTTTGGGGAAATGTCTGAATACAGATATATTGACATCCCTGAAATCCAGGGTGGCGGTCAGACTTTCATTGGCAGCGGTTTTAACGGCTGCGATTATTTTGTCTTTGAACAGGAAAGGGATGGCAGCCAGTACACCAATAATAACAACGAGTGTGATGGCGGTGATGGTCAGGATTTTTTTGAGTCGCATTGTACTGAAATTTGGGCAAAGGTAAGTTCAATATGCTACCAGCCAAACGATGCATTTCGTCTGTTATTGCCAAGAGCTTCCACTTGTTTTGATTTTCCCGGAGCAATAAGATACACCATATTGCTCTGTTCGCTGAATTTCTCCAGGAGCAGGTCATTTTTCACATATATCTGATCGGGGGAGTAGCTGAGGGAAGGCGTTCGGAACTGGAGCAGGGTTTGCTCTTCCTTCTGCCGGATGGAATAAAACTGGAGTTCCTGACGGCTGTTGTTGACATAGAGTTCCAGGTGTTGCTGAACGTACTGACTGATGGTCTCACGTGCGGGCAGGGGTGCGCGCGGGTCGCCCGTGATTGCCTGCGTGAGATCATCGGTAAAAAGATAAACTTTGACTTCAAAATGCCGGTCGGATGGTTCAAAAATGAACTCACAAATGCTCATTTTGAAATCATGGAGGAAGGGCAGAATGAGGAAAAGACAGTACATGCACTTACATGTTTTCAAAAATCCCTTGCATCAGCAGGACCAGCGCACCGCCACCTCCCAGTCCTGAAACGTACAGGTTCCAGTCGCGGTGCCGGAATTGAAACAGGCCTGAAATAGCCGAGTAGATGCCAAAAAACACGAGCACAATGGCAATTTGTCCGATTTCAATACCCACATTGAAGGAGAAAAGCGGCCAAATGATGTCGCCCGATTCGCCCATGAGCGCACCGAAGTAGTTGGCAAAGCCCATACCGTGTATGAATCCGAAGAAAAGAGCCATGGCGTAGTTCCAGCGAATAGCGCCCGAAAATGTATCTGGTGCTTCTGTTTTTACCCCGAACGCAATATTGTACAGACTTGTCAGCACAATGGTGACTGGTATCAGCAGCTCCACCAGATCCGACGGAATCCCCAGTATGCGGGTGCCGGCAAGCAGTAGTGTCGTGGAATGTCCGATGGTAAAGGCCGTAATCAGTACGAGCAGTTTGCGCCAGTCGGCCGGACGATACACAGCACACAATGTCACCAGAAACAACAGGTGATCGAATGCCTGCGGATCGGCTATGTGGTGGAAACCCAGACTGATGAAGGTGCTGAATTCACTCATGGGCGGTTCAGTTTGCGTTGCCGTGCCTTTTGCATCATGTTCATGCCCTGCTCAAACTTGTCGGTTTTATACACCTTGAACAGGGTGGGGGTGGCCGGAACAGGCGCTGTATTATTGCTCTCGTTGATATCAGCCAGCTCTTTCCACGGATCGAGTTTTACGCTTTTCACCTCTTTCGATTTCACAAAAACCTGTTTGAACTTCTTTTCGTTCTTTCTCCAGATCTCGACCGGGACGCGCTCAATTTCCTTCGTTCCGTCTGTATAGGTCCACTCCAGCACGACAGGCATTACGAGTCCGCCCTTGTTGCTGAAATACAGCTGGTAATAATGTTTGTCGCCGAACAGTTTCTCTTTCTCTTCCCTGGTGAATACCTGATCGTACTTGATCATTTTACTCGTGGAAACGCTGTCTTCCGTTTCCCAGGGCTTGTAGAACGTATAAAAATCCTGCAGCGAGGTATCCTGCTCCACCGGGAAAGTGATACCTGACTCGCGGTAACGCGTCTGGGTCAGACTTTCGAAGGGCTTTTCTTCTTTTCGTGTGAAAGAGCGCTCTTTTCTTTCGGGATTGTTTTCCATATCAACCCGCTTCCACTCGATGCTGTCGAGCGAAATGTCCACGGCGTCTGTGGAGAAGAACCAGCCCCGCCAGTACCAGTCGAGGTCCATCCCGCTGGCATCTTCCATGGTGCGGAAGAAATCAGCCGGGGTTGGGTGTTTGAAAGCCCACCGGCGGCAGTATTCCTTGAAGGCATAGTCGAACTGCTCGCGCCCCATGACCGTCTCGCGGAGAATGTTCAAGGCTGTGGCGGGCTTCTTGTAGGCATTGGAGAAGTAATCAACGATATTCTCCGAGTTGGTCATAATGGGCTCCAGCCTGTCTTTCGGCTGCGACATATAATCTGTAATCGTGTGTGGCAAACCATCATCGGAGTCGTAGTTGTTGTCCCACTCCTGCTCGGTGATGAACTGCATGAAGGTGTTAAGTCCTTCGTCGAACCAGGCCCACTGGCGCTCGTCGGAGTTGATAATCATGGGGAAATAATTGTGCCCTACCTCGTGGAAAATAGTTGTCAGGGCTGCCATTTTGCTTCCTTCGGAGTAGGTGCCGTCTTCCTGGGCGCGACCCGGATTAAAACAGATCCTCGGGTATTCCATTCCGTTTTGTGCTTCCACCGAGATAGCGGTGGGGTAGGGATAAGGAATACTGAACTTGCTGTATGTCTTGAGCGTGTGAGCCACTGCCTTGGTGGAGTAGCGCCGGTAAATAGGGTAGGCCTCGATTGGGTAATAGCTCATGCACATCACCTTTTTGCCTTCTCCGTTGTCCACAGACATGGCATCCCAGATAAATTTGCGGCAGGCGGTCCAGGCGAAATCGCGCACATTTTCTGCCTTGTAGTGCCACGTCTGTGTGCGCTGACTGTGTTTTTTCTGCGTGGCTGCCTGTGCATCGGCCAGGGTCACGATTTCGATCGGCTCAGCGGAATTTTGCGCCTGTTTCCATTTTTTCAGTCGTTCTGCGCCCAGCGTCTGGTTGTAATTCTGGCAAACACCGGTGGCACCCACCACATAATCATCGGGCAGGGTCATTTTCACCTCGAAATCGCCAAAGTTGAGAGCAAACTCGCCGGTTCCGGTGAACTGGTCGCTCTGCCAGCCTTCAAAATCGCTGAAAACACACAGGCGCGGATACCACTGCGTGATGGTGAACAGGTAATTGTCGTCTTTGGGGAAGTACTCGTAGCCACCGCGGCCGAACGTGATATTGTTGATTCGATCAATCAGGATATACGACCATTCGATGCTGAAGTCAAATGTTTTGCCAGGAGCGAGTGGCTCGGGCAGTTCGATACGCATGACTGTATTGTCTATAAAATGCTTCAGCGGCTTGCCGGCGCCGTCTTTTACAGCATGAATCCGGTGACCGTAATCATCAAATTCTGTCCAGGCCTGCAGCATGCGCATGGCCTTTTCATTCATCGTTTCACCGAGATTGTGGGGATGTGCGTGATGCAGATCGTTCGTGGCTGCGTGTTCATTCTCGTCGAGCTGCAGCCAGAGATACCGGAGTGTTTGAGGAGAATTGTTGTGGTACTTTATCCACTCTTTGCCTGTGAGTTCGTGTTTTTCCGGGTTGAGCTGGCACTCGATGCGATAATCACACCGCTGTTGCCAGTAGGCGGGACCCGGAGATCCGTCGGCAGTCCGGTAGGTATTGGGTGAGGGCAACATATTGCCCAGTTGTTCGAAGGAATAGCCGTGATTGGGCCTGTCCTGTGCTGCTGTGAAATCCGTTGAAAGGATCATAACGACAGGCAGCAGCAGTATGTTAACTGCTTTGGATAGCATTTCAGTTTGCATTACTGATCGTACAGATTGATAAAAGAGGCGCTAAAGTCAGCATACCGTTTCACCCGGCCGCGGATTTTCGACATTTTTTTGAGTCAAAAGCTTAAACGACTTCAGACACACCTTAATTTTTCATCAACAGGCACATGGCATCGTACAGAATTGGCGCTGTTTGAGGACCTACCGAGTTAATCTCTCCGTATGGTGCTTCATTCTGCTGATACGTGTAGGGTGCTTTTTCATCCCACTGACTGAGTGGCAGTATATAACCGATGAAGTCGTTGGAGAGCCCGATGATAAATCTGTATTCACCCGGCATCATACTTCTGAGCGGTTCATTTTGCGAGGGAGGAATGGGATAGTCCCGACCATCAGGCGCTTCAGTGCCACCGTTTGCAATTTCAGGATAGAGTTCGCCCGGCTGGTGCAGGAAAGATGCCGGTCCGATAGTCCAGAAGGCAATTTCCGTTCTTATTTTCCACCATCCCGACAACCCCCGGTTGAAGATTCCCATCGCTGCACCCAGCCGGTAGAGCCGGTTGTCGAGCGGCAGGTCGAGTTTTCGGACGCTCAGCCTGATACTGGCCGTATCAAGTGGTTCGGATGCGTTATTTTCGAGAGACCGGAGCGCCAGTAAAGCCAGTTGTTCACCCTGTGCCCTGGCTTTTTCAAAAACCGGAGCCGTCCAGATGGTATCGCCGCTGATACCGGGCACGGGAAAATCAGTCCCGGTTGACATCATGCCCCCTATAGCTCCATTTACAAAGAGTGTTACCCCTTTTTTACCCTCGTGTACCAGTGAGTCGCGGGTATATATCCCTTTCTCAAATGCCTCGCGCAGGTAGTGAGGGAAGTCCGAGGTGATTTCCAGGTTACCCGACCAAAGCGTTTCCGGGTGATTTGCCCACTGGATCATGGTACCGAGGGTAGTATCTGCCTCGGCATCCCGGAAGTGCATCAGCCGCAGTCCGTAATCAAAAGCCACAGGCTTGCGGTAATCGTCCACCAGATTTTTCGCTCCGGCGGTGTCCTGTGCGAAGACTATTCGTGCGGGCCTCATATTTTTTACGGCATCACCGAGAGAGATGAGTATTTTGTATTTTACATTTCTCAAATACGATTGATCAACTCCCGACTTGAATTCGCTCTGTCCCCACAATCCGACTACATCCGGACCCTCGTGCGTGTGTGTGCTGGTGATAAAAGTGTAGCTGATCCCCCATGATTCCGGTATCTGCTCCTTTACTTCGTTTACATCGTCGGCTCCGAAGCCGATCAGATCGAGTGCTACCAGTGCGATACGTGTGGAGCCATCGTCAAGAATCATGGTACGGGCCCACAGATCATCGTGAACACCTGTAGCGGGCCGGTTATTCTGAAATCCGGCCAGCCAGACAGCATCGAACTGCCCGTTCCCGTTTTTATCGGTGTAAGTATCGCCATCAGCCTCGTTATACATGGCGTCACCATTTTTGTCGGTCCAGGAGTCGGGTACTGCCGGTGTGACGGGTACCGCTGCAAAGCCGGCATATATGCGTCCGGCGTAGCGTCCGGTAAAATCAGTGGCTGCCTGATAGTCCGGGTATTTATCGTGCAGTCTGTAATACAGATGAGTGGCGGTGGCAACACCGATAACAGCCAGAAAAATCAGAATGCGGCGAATAATTCTCATGGATGGACTGATTTTAGTAATCTGGCTACCTCCCGGGCCTGTTCCAGATGCCTTTTTTCATGAGCAATGATGATATCCAGTGCCTTGTCCAGCGTATAGACGATGAAATTGCTGGCTGGTGAGGAAATGACCGTCTGAGCGCCATCGAGCTCGTTTATGTATTGGTACAGCTTGTCCTGATGACCGGCAAACTGCCCGAGAATACCTTCGTCAATATCCCCCGTTCGAGGTTCCCAAACAGCTACCGTCCTGATTTTCTTTTTTCTGTCAGGCTGGACAGATTTGAGAATGAAACTACCCATCCAGTTTACCCAGAAGCCGAGCTTGCTCATGAAAGGCGGTTTGTGACTGCCATCCTTGATTGCGTCAAAAACAGGGAAATATGTAGAATTAATCACAATCAGGTGATCTATATTTCTGGCAATACTCCAGGTGTTCGCATCCGGTGACCAGTTTAGTGCATCTTTTCCGAGCGAGCCAAATTCAGCCACGAACGCCTGAGTTACCAGATTTATCTCCGATGAACGGCTTGTATGCATGTTTTTCTTACAAAGATACCGAATATTACAAAAACAGATCATCCAGTGTCAGTACCATTGGGAGTTTTTTCATAACGAGGTATAATTTGACACAAGTGGTGCAAATATGCCACTTTATCAAATTACACCTCGATATCTGATGCCACAACTTGCATTTCCTGACATTTCCTTACTTTTGTCGGGTACAGACAATTCCATCCCGGATGAATAATTCACTGCTTGTTAGCCTTTTTATTTTTGTTTTAACAGCAAAAGTCACTGGCCAGTCGCTGCAGGTCAGTGCCGGTGCAGGCGTTGATAACGGGCGCACTTACCGTGCACAGGAACAAACTGGTTGGCCCCTGCAGCGGGGAAGGCACATATTGCCTCTGATAACCCTCGGCTTCAGCAAGATGACTGATGCAGGCAATATTCGTTCTCTGAACGTATTATTCACGTCCGAAAGCAACAGGCTCGAGAGTACCAACCCGCTTTTGGGAGACGCCGGCAGAACGGTTTACTACAGAAATGGCGTTCAGTACGAAATTATGTTCCCGCTTTCAAAAACCGGCAAGCGTCACCAATTGTTTACAGGTTATGCGGTTTCTGCTTCGCACAGTATGTTCAGATTTCTACCGTCATCGTCTGTTTACTTTCCCCAGACACGAAGGGGCGTCATGCTGGAGGCCGGTGGGTGTTTCGAATACCGGTTTGCTTTGAAAAACGGATTGTGTCTTTACACCGGCATCAATCTGAATATCATTGGAACCGGAATCGAGATGTCCAGGGTAGAAAATCCGCTGCTCACCGAAGAGCAGCAGACAAACACCATTTTTGAAACGGAATTAGGATCGCGCGCGCTGCTGCACGCGGGCGTATGTGCGACCCTCACACCGAAAAAGCAATAATTTCATCACCCTAAATACTCAAACCATGGGTACCAACGATCAACTCAAGGAACTTGTCAGACAGAAATACAGTGAAATTGCGCTGCAGGAAAAAGCCGTCAATCAGGCTTCCTGCTGTGGATCGGGCAGTTGCTCCACAGAAGTTTACAATATTATGAGCGACGACTATACGGAGCTGGAGGGATATAATCCGGATGCGGACCTCGGACTGGGCTGCGGATTACCCACACAATTCGCCCGTATAAAGCCGGGGGATACCGTTATTGATCTGGGAAGCGGGGCTGGTAACGACTGTTTCGTGGCCAGGGCGGAAACCGGACCAACAGGTAAAGTAATTGGTATTGACTTTACTCCGGAAATGATCAACAAAGCGCGGGAAAATGCCGATAAACTCGGCTTTAACAATGTGGAGTTCAGAACGGGTGACATCGAGAGAATGCCGGTTACCGCCAACGTGGCCGATGTGGTGGTCAGCAACTGTGTCCTGAATCTGGTGCCTGACAAAAAACGCGTATTCTGCGAGATTTTCCGCGTGCTGAAAAACGGCGGGCATTTCAGTATCTCCGATGTGGTGCTCACCGGTGAGCTTCCCGAAGCGCTCAGGAGAGATGCCGAAATGTATGCGGGTTGTGTTGCAGGAGCCATTCAACGCGATGAGTATCTCGATTTTATCACAAAAACCGGCTTTGTGAATCTGCAGATTCAGAAAGAGAAACCGATTGTCATTCCCGACGACATCCTGTCAAAGTACCTCCACGCTGATCAGATTGCCTCCTTCAGAAATGGCGAGTCAGGCATATTCAGCATTACAGTTTACGCTGAAAAACCGGCTGCGCCGTCCTGCTCCTGTGAACCGGGTACCTGTTAGAGCCTGAACAAGCTCTTAAAAAAAAAAGCGGCACGCGTTTGCGTGCCGCCCCAACAAAACCCATTCTATTGTATGAAGTAGTTACTGTGCCGTCTTTAGTTGAGTGAAACAGGCAGGGCATTCAAGTCCCTGAACAGTATTTTTTTGCGGTTGAAATGCAACAGATTGGACCGTTTCAGCTGATTAAGCACTGCTGTGACCATCTGTCGGCTCGTGCCGGTCATATCTGCGATATCCTGATGTGTCATATTGTGCCTCACGAGTGTCTCATATCCAACCCGGCTTCCCTGTTCGAGTCCCATTCTGCGCAGAAAATCCACGATTCTGCTCTTCGAGTCCTTCAGGACTACATTTTCGAGCTGACTTTCTGTGTAGCGCAGCCGTTCTCCTATGAGGTGCAGCAGAGACTGTGCAAAAGCAAAGTTGGATTTCATCACAGACAGGACTGCGGTGGCCGGGAACTCCATGAACTCCAGCTGGTCGTCCATGGAATAGGCAAAGTCGCGTCTTGTTTCCTCGCCTGCCAGACAGGATTCTCCCAGCAAACCGCCCGGGCGAACAATGTACTTGATGATATCTTTTCTCTCAGCATGCACTGTTACCTTTACCGTGCCTTTCAGGATGAAATAAAGCCTGTCGGATGTTTGACCGGGTCTGTATAGCACTGCATGTTTCCCATAGGTCTGAACTGTTCCATCGCGGTTCAGCATCGCGAGTTCTTCGGGGGTCAGCACCGCAAACAGCGGACTTGTTTCGAGTAGTTTGATTGCGTTGTTCGGATCCATGGTTCTTCCTTTTTGATATCGGTCGGGAGTAAATAATATGACGTTGTGTCTGCATGAATGACAACGAGCAAAGCGATATCCCCTATGCCGGATATAAAAAAACTGCTGGTTTGTAATTTTGCCCCATCTTTGCGTTATAATCAGAAAAAGTGGCTGTACAAGAAGAAAAATACTGGCTCGAACGTCTGAAGGAAGGCGATGAGGCTGCGTTGAGAAAGATCTTCGATGCATTTTACTCGGATCTGGCAGCGCGTATATTCCGTATCATACCTGATTCGGATACCTGTCAGGATATTGCCCAGGATGTTTTTGTGGAATTGTGGAACAGGAGAGACAGTATTGAAATACATTCTTCTCTGGGGGGCTATCTGAACAGGGCGGCTGTGAACAAGGCGCTCAACTACCTCAAGTCCAGAAATCGCGGTGTAATTGACGGTTCGGCTGAACTTGCAGAGGCGGCCGATGAGAGTGATTCAGTGTCTGCAGCAGCGATGGATGCTGAGGAAATGGAATCCAGGCTTCACAGGGCTATCGAAAACCTTCCCGAAAGATGCAGGGCTGTGTTCGCGCTGAGCAGGTTTGAAGATCTTTCGCATCGGGAAATCGCAGAAAAACTCGGAATTTCGGTTAAAACCATAGAAAATCAGATCACCAAAGCGATGAAGTTGCTTCGGGAAGCCATGCGTGATTCAGCCTGAAACGGACCGGAATTTGTCGTGCGTTGGCAAATCGTTCTTGTTAATGCCCGGCGGATAGGGGGTAATCATCGCAAAGTTGTCTGAAAAGCGGAAATAACAATTTCAAAAATCTGATGAATCAGAATCAAGTCACTGTAACGGAAGCTGTACTGGCAGCCTATTTTTCGGGGAAGGCAACACCGGAAGAGAAAGGTGCCATAGATAAATGGCGTCTGTTGTCGCCGGAGAACGAGTCACTTTTTCGTGATTACGCGCTGATATGGGACAAGGCAGGTCGCTTCGAGCCTGTCCTGCACATAGACAGGGAGAAAGCCTTCGCGCGTATTGTTCAAAAAACAGAACAACCCGTCCGTTCCTTTGGCATCAGCAGAAGTCTGCACTACTTCACCCGAATTGCGGCAGTTGCTGTCCTGCTGATCGTCGCGCTGTTAATTTTCCGACAGCCCCGGGAGGCTTACCACGATCAGTTTACCCTTGC
>CAIYFY010000398.1 GCA_903925535.1 uncultured Bacteroidota bacterium
ACCATAAAAAATCAGACAACCGAGCTGCTGGCAGCACAGCGATCCAGCCGCATTAATATGCTTGTTATTTCAGTTCTGTCCCTGTTACTGCTTGCCTTGCTGGCATTCAGAATCAGAGAGAATTTCTACAAGAAAATACTGTTCAGAAAAGAGAAAGAAACGGATCTCCAGCTGGAGTTGATGCGCAGCCGACTGAACAAAAAGCGTGTCAAGGAAGAAAATCCTGAAACCGGCGAGGAGGCGAGCGGTCCGGCAGAAGAAAGAGATGAACTCTCCCCTGAGAAATCACTGCAGATTTTTTCCCAGATTATCGAAATCATCGAGACCGAGAAACTGTATCTGTCGCCGGAACTGGATCAAAAATATATCATCAAGCGACTGAATACCAACAAGCGCTACGTTTACGAATCTGTACGTGTTCATGGTGGTGACAACAATTTCAAGGGGCTGGTTAACAGGCTGCGTATCAACGAGGCCAAGCGCATCATTCAGGAGCGACTTCAGGCTAAAGAGGACATCAACCTGCCGGACGTGTACCTGTCCTCCGGCTTCACCTCAAAGACATCCTTTTACCGTACGTTCAAGAGTATTACCGGCTTGCCTCCTGGCGACTATGTAGATCAGCTGCAACGGGAAATGCGGGGGTGAGCAGGCTACCACAAACCTGCCTGTGCTGCGAAAGAAAATCTCAGCGTAGGCAGCCAGTCGGGTGCATCGTTGTACACCTCCGGGTTACTGGTAAGTACATATGCTGGCCTGGCCGTCAGCCGGAAGCGATCGCGTCGCAAAAGATTGAATCCGATGCCAAATTCTATGGAACGGGTCTGGTTTCTGGTTAGCTGGTCGCTGGTCAGGCCCTGATTGACTGGTTGCTCGAATTCAGCATTGGTGTACAGAATTTCGTCAGGTCGGGATTTGTCGGCGATATCGAAAATCATACCTGCGTGCAGATATACGCAGTCACACTTGTGTACACGAAAGTTCACCTTTAACGGTACGATCCAGTATTCAGGCCGGAAGGAGTGCAAGTCAGCCAGATAATAACGAACGATGGCACCGTTCACTTCCCGTTCTGTCATAGCTCCGTTTGAAGTATAGAATTCATAGTCGGGGTATAATTTTTTCCCGAACCCGGCTCCCAGAGAAAATTTCCAGAAAGGAATTTCAGCCTGAAAATAAGGTGAGGCCTTTGCTTTTAAACCTTCGGAAAACTGGGCCACATCGAATGCGGATTCAACACCGATGATAACCTTGCCGAAGGAAGACTGTGCGGAAACGGAGTAGCCGATCAGGAGAAGCACAAGAGCAGCAAGCAGATTTTTTTTCATAGACACGGGAAGTATCCGGCAAAAATAAGGGAATAACACTTACCGTGCGGATTAGTCATACTGTGCTGTTTCCAGGGCACTCGGTACAGCCACCAAAGCAAGGGGCGCAACCGACATTCCGGTGCGCCCCCTGACTAAATTCAGCAGCAGTCTGATAAGACCCTGTTATTCAATCATCATTCATTACTTCGTCTGAATCATCTTCCGTGTAGCTGAATTACTTCCTGCACTCAGGGAATAATAAAGCATACCCGTAGTATTAATCAGCGCCTTGTCGAGCATGACGGTATTGTAGCCTTTGGCAAAATCACCTTTTTGTACGTAAATGATACGACCGAGTTCATCCGTTATCGTCAACGTAGCTGACTGCGCTTCGGGCAGATGGAAGCCGATGAAGGTACGGTTAACAAACGGATTAGGTTGATTCTGGTACAATTCGAAGCCCACCTCACTGATAACATTTCTGTCGAAACGAAGTGCTACATTCTGACGAACATTTGCCGGAGTATAAGCTTCGGCCTGCGTGATCCGGCTGGAAACACCCAGCATTTCGCTCAGTCTGCCCGCATTTCTCGCTTTAAACGTGACAGTAAACACATCAGCCCCGTCAATGGAAACCGTCAGTGCATCATTGAATATGCCGAAGTTGCTTTCCGAGACTTTTTCAGACTTCACGATACCCGTTACCTCCAGTCCGTTCAGATTGAGCGTCATCTGGTAGCCTTGTACGAGCTCACTGGCCGTAAAGGTTACATCAAAAGACTCTCCTGCTTTCACGAAGCGATCGTCCACCTCGAACAGCAGGGTACCGTTCGTACGGTCGTCGGCCTGCATGGCGCTGTTTGCTATAGCGGAGCCATTCACATCACCAATTTTAACACCGATGAAGTCTTCCACCATACTGGACTGCGCAAGCGCAATTGACATGTTCTCGCGGATAGTATCTGCGAACGGATTCATTGGATTGGTGAACACCTGAGTATTATCCACGAACCGCCAGGAGGTATTATTTGGAAGTTCTGAGTAGATACCGAGAATCAGTTTGCGCAGTTCCACAATATCGAAGGTCGTGATGGAGCCCGACTTGTTGGCATCGGCAGCAATCATTTTATACGGACTTCCGAGTGGAGCCACGCCGAGCACATGGCGTGAAATCAGCACCAGATCGTAGGTAGTAACCCCGTTCAGCGGACTGTCGTCTTTTACCGGTGTGATGGTGAAACTGGAAGCCATGGGTACACTGTTCACTACCTTGTATGCACCGGAGTCATCGGTCATGTCGAAGTAACTGAAGGGCGGAGCGAAGTTAACCGTTCCGTCAATTGTCACGCTGGCCTCCTCTACCCCATCGGTATCTTCTGTTTTCAGTGCACCGGATACATTGACTTTATCGCTGTTCGGACAGTTTCCGTTGTTATCCTGTACGATCACATACGTTTCACAGTAGCCGGCATTTCCGGCGATGTCAACTGACCAGAGTTCAACGCACTGCGTACCCAGTTCACTGCAGTCGAATGTGACCGATGTAACCGGATTTCCGCTGGCATCCGTCGGGAATCCGCTTCCAGCGCCGCACTTGCGCACACCCGTGCGCAGGAATTGCGTCTGTGAGCAGTTGTCCACCGTATATTCAAGGAAATCAACATCATTCATGGTAATCGTGCCACTTGGCATGATATTCACGCTGAGGCCGTTGAAGCACACCACCGTCGGAGCCTTGCAGTCCCTGATCTCTACCGGATATTCGCAAATGGTTTCATTGCCGCAGCCGTCAGTTACAAACCACTTGATCTTGTGGTTACCATACGGCAGTTGCGGAGTAACGAAGGTATTCTGTGCCTGCTGCGTGTTGAACTTCACATAGGCTGTCTTCTTGTTACCCGTCACCACTTCCTGGATGGCGAAGCCCCATTTCTGGTTCGCAGCCACCGCGCGGTTGTCGAACCGGCGCGACACAGGTGCTCCGTTCAGGTTGTTGTACTGAACATTGTTCCAGCCCAGTCCGCCCGGCTGACTGCCCAGCTGTGTGCTGTTCACCACCGTTTCCATGGTACCGTCGCCGTCCAGATCGAGCAGCAGCTGGTATTCAAAACTGATGTTTGCACCGCTGCAGGCATCAGTAGCCGTCAGACTGATCTCGGATGGAGCCTCACACAGGTCGTGAGAGGAGTTGGCCAGATCCCACCAGTACATTTCGTTCCACAGGCTGCCGTCATTATCCGTCTCGTCGCAGATCTTGCCAGCCGCTGTGGCATCGTCGCACGCCGCCACCGGATCCTGAGAATCGGTGATC
>CAIYFY010000399.1 GCA_903925535.1 uncultured Bacteroidota bacterium
GCGCCATTCTGTATCTTCGACGAAGTGGATGCCCCGCTGGATGATGCCAACATTGAGAAGTTCAACCGCATCATCAGAGAGTTCTCTTCACAGTCGCAGTTTATTGTAGTCACGCACAACAAGGCAACCATGGCTGCTGTGGATACCATATATGGTGTATATATGCCAGAGCAGGGTGTATCATCTGTCACACAGGTGGATTTCAGGAAGCTGAACCACGAGGCTATGGTTTTCGAAGGCTGAGTGCAGGATAAATCCCGGATACGCTCTTATCCGGGAAGGTCTGTCAGCGCGCGGAATATTCCGATATACTTTTTCTCTTCCAGACTCCAGTCGTATTTCAAACGCGCTTCACGCAGGTGCGCGCGCCTGCGCAGGAGTTCTGCTTTGTCCAGGTTGCCTATCAGTGCAACCAGAGAACCCTCGTCCGGAGCCACCGTCCAGCCGCCACCCGTCCGGGCAGCTATCCCTGCCATTTCAGGGAAATCGCTCACAATAAACGGCGTACAGGCCTTCAGATACTCGAATATCTTGTTTGGCAGACACAAATAATGATTCAGACAGGTGTTTGGTATCAGGTGTATGCCTGCATCGGCCGAACGGGTATAATCGAGCAGTTCATGCTGGGGTACTGCGGGCAAATAATGGATATTTTCGTATTTGCCTGCGCTGTCGTTCAGCTTGCCGGCCATGGCGCCATAGCCCATGAAGACAATATGATACGGTCGCCCGAGTGAAACAAAGGCCGACAGGAGCGATTCCAGTCCGCGGGCTTCACTCAGCAACCCCTGATAAAGGAACAGCATGTCATCGTCACCAATACTGAAAATGGTCCTTAAATTTCGGCCCGGAACAGGCTCGTCAGACGGATTACCCGCCGGAATATTGTAGATGGCGGTGAAGGCGATCAGGCCGTATTTCGACTGGTACCACCAGCCAATGGACTCATTCACAACAATCAGCGCATCAATGAACCGGAAACTGACCCGTTCAATGATTCTGACAAGCTGGCGAAGCAGCGGATTCGTGCCATGCACCTCCGATTCAAGTTCGTGCGGATCGTAAATCAGACGCGCTCCGGTGGTCAGTTTGAGCAGAACACAAACCGGCAATACATGAACAGAGTGACAGTTGATGACGTCTGCACGCAAACGGGCAGCATAACGGAAAGCACTGACACAAAACCTGAAGTAGGTGAAGTAGCGGCTGAAACGGCCGGCCGTTTCAGCATACATACCGGGCACCCGGTGTACCGTTATGCCGTCAGACAACTGCGTCACCTCGACGCGCTCTGTGACGCCCAGCGACACTATTTCCACCCGGTCAGCCAGTCCGAGACGGATGATACTGCCTGTCTCCTTGATGATTCTGGTTGTGTAGGGCGTTATCTCGCCGGGATATACATGTAAATTTACCATCATGTTTCTGATAGTATTTCCTGATAATAACTGTACAGTGAAGCAGCGCATTGGCGCGCATCAAATGCACTCACAACATAACTTTTCAGCACGCCTGCCTTCTGCCGGGCCTCATCTCTGTTCGCGCAGGCAGCAGTGAGCTGACAATAAAAATGCTCCACATCACCTGATTTGAAGAGATAGCCACCATCTCCGTTCAAGAGCAGTTCGGGAATACCACCGGCATCGGAGGCGACCACCACGAGACCGAGCAGGCCTGCCTCCTTCAGGGCATTGGGAATACCTTCGTACAGACTCGGATAAACCATGATATCACAGGTTGCGAGCAGAGCCATTGCATCCCCGTGTTCCATACGGCCGTGGAATATCACATTGTTATAAGAATCCAGTCCGAACTTCCGGACGGCATGGCCGACAAAGTGCCACTCATAACGGGGGCTGGCGAAGTCCGGATACCGTTCAATCAGTTCTGCAATGAGCGGGATACCCTTTGTTTCAGTAACTTCACCCAGGAACACCAGTCTGACAACCTCTGTGGAACCGGCCGGCCCGGGAGCGGTATTTTTCAATATCTCAATCCCGTCGTGAATCACCCTGACATCCCGGGCGCCGCGCTGGCGGAGCTTGCCGGCGAGTGCGGTACTCACGGCAACAATTCCGTCGGCAGACCGGAGTATTTGGTCAAGCATAAAGCTGTTCAGGGAGGAAATTTCCGGGTCAACATTCACATCGGTACCGATAGCGGAGACCACAAAAGGAATACCCTTCCATTTTTTTAGCAGGCGGGCTACTGCACCATTCGGGTACGTGTACCGGGCATCAATCAGCGAGATATCGCGCCAGAAAGGCAGCCGGACAATGGCAAAAAACTTGAAAATATGTGCCAGTCCGGTGTAGTGTTCGCGGGGAGTTGCCAGATAACGCGGGCGGTAAATGCGGAGCCGTCCGCGCTCCTCGTACGGCCGGATTCCGGCGTACTTGCGGTATCGGGATATTTTCCCGAACAGAGCAGGTACATACGGCACCGGTGCCACCACGTAAACGATACCGGCGTCTTCGGGCAGGTTATTCAGCATACGCTCAAAGAAAATACCCGCTACCCCGCTATTGGAGGGGGAAGGAAAGTTATTGACTATCCAGGCTATTTTCACGGCGTGAAGATGGTGATTGCAGGGCAGAACTGACAGAATTTTTCAAATTTCCCGCGTTGAGCTCCGGTTCAAACAGATATTTCAGAGCGCGAGCGTTTGCCACCATCTCCTGTTGCAGCGATCTGTCGGCGAGAAAGGCAGACAATTGACGGGTAATTTCCCGTTCGTCTCGCGTGGAAATGACCAGTCCGCAGACATTTTCCCTGAAAAATGCCGCCAGAAAATACCCGTCGGGGCAATGTACCACCACAGGAACTCCCGAAGCTAGGTATTCCGGCGTTTTGGTCGGGAAGATAGTTGCCATTTCATCGGGATGAACAGTACTTTCGTCGGGCCAGTTCAGGCAGAGCAGGAGTACACTGTGCTGTGCTACTGCAGACAGATAATCGCTCCGTTGGCTGTAGTAGTGCCGGTGAATAGAGCCTGTGGGAAATCCGAAAATCCTCAGGTCATTTTCAGGCGTATTACCGGTGAAGGTGGCAGACATGCCTTCCCGTACGCAGGCGTGCGTCATGCGTGCGAGTGCACGATGATTGATGCCATAGACAGCACCGCTCCAGAATGCGCGCCCGTTGGAAGCGTTGACGGGGGGAAAGATCTCTTCCGGATAAATATGCCTGACTACCGTTGTTTCCAGCCCGTATTTTCGGGCGAACAACTCCCGCATACCATCGCTGATGACGAAGATGCCGGCGGCGGTCCGAAACACCAGCTTCTGGATTTCTGCGGCCTGATCTCTGAGTGGTCCGCGGGAGAGCGCCTCCCCGACCGTATCGTGCAGGTAGGCGAAATACGGAATACCGTTCCGGTCAGCCTCCCTGACTGCAGCACTGAAAAGGCTGAGCTGCGGATATGCGGCTATGATAAAATCGGGCCTGTATTTTCTGATCAGCGCGGCTATTTTGATCCGGGCAAAAAACACGGAGAGCAGGTGACCGTACAAGAGCAATCGTTTGGGAAGAAAAGCGTAATTGAATCCTGCGGTATGGATGAAACGCGATTGATGCCCCCCGGTTTTACCGGATGAAACAGGGATACAGTTTTTACTCCCGATAAAATCCAGCAGAATAGAATTGACCGTACCTGAACCGCCCTTGTCCGGAGTCATACAATCGGATACAAAAAGGAAATAACCTGGCATCATGTCAAGCAGTTAATCAGGGAGTTTGTTCAGTGTGCCTGCTTGCGAAACTTCATCAAACCAGTCAGAAAACCGATACCATAGCTGATATGCAGGACAGGAAAAATGAATGGCGTAATCAATCGCGCTGACAGAGAGAGCGATGATGTGGCGGAAAAAAAGAGCGCCAGCAAACAATACAGAACCAGCGGCAGTAACCATACCTTGTTGAGCAGCGCGAGCGGCAGGCTCACCAGATATACCACAAACAGAGAAGGCACAAGATGCCTTGGCCTCACAGAAGATATCACCCGCCTGAATACAAGCGGCTTGTATAGTCCGTACTGGTAATACTGACTGGCAAGTCCACGGAGTGTATTTCTGACAAAGTACGTCACCCTGAGCTCGGGAATCAACAGAATACGCAGTCCCAGACTGTTCATTCTGTAGTGAAACTCATCATCCTGATCCCTCACAAGTTCCTCGTCAAAATATCCGGCCACGTCGAAAACACGCCGGTTATAAACGGCAAAAGCGACGCTGTCCACGTATTTTTTTTCCGGTTCGGTTCTGAACTCTGTATCCCCTACCCCGAATTTGGTACTCATGGCACAGGCGATTGCCTCGCCGGTAGCGCCCCTGCCCCGATGCAGCAGGAATCCGCCCGCAGCATCACACGTGCCGGCGTCAAGGTGCTCTGCACAGACCCTGAAATAGTCCGCAGGGTAAACAGAGTGTGCTCCAATCAGGGCAATATAACTGCCCTTTGCGACCTTGCAGGCGTGATTAAATGCATGACTTACATATCTGCCCGGGTTATCAACCAGAACGATATTACCATATATTTCCGCGGCCTCGGCAATTTTTTGTCGGGTTCCATCGTCAGAGCCGCCATCTGAAAAGATAATTTCCTTGTCGAGATCATCCATTTCATTCAGCGACTGCACCAACTTGCCGATGTTGTCAACCTCGTTGTAGGTGGGGATAATAACAGATAGCTTCAAGGTGAAATCATTGAAACAATTTTGAAAAGGTGCAATATTATTAAAAAAGCATTAAAAAGCCCGTCTGAGAAGAGAATTTCCTCAGACGGGCTCCGGTTTATCAGTGAAGTGGCGCTTACTTGAGCAGTGTCACATCGCCCTTGTTTTCGTAAATTGCGCCATTGCCGCAGCGCACGCGCGCATACCACGCGTATGAGTCTGGCGTTAGTTCGGCCCCCTTGTAGGTGCCATCCCAGCCCTGAGCATTTACGTCTGAGGTCTGATACACTTTTTCTCCCCACCGCGACCATACGACAAATTCCAGCTCGACAATATTCACACCCCTGATAATGAAAAAGTCGTTATTGGAGTCATTATTCGGAGTGAAAGCTTTTGGTACGAAAATGAACGGCTCTTCGCAAAGATTACCCCGGTAGAATACCTCAACCTCGTCTGTGGCAGTGCACCCGTTGTCGGAAGTAACCGTAACTGTATAGATCATATCCTCTTCCGGGGCAGCATCTGTGGTGGCGTTGTACGGATTGGAGAGTCCGTCGGAAGGCGACCATTCAAAGGTGAAAACGGTGCCATTTCCGTTTGTGTTTGCCTGCAACGTGGTTGATTCGCCGAAAAAGAGGGTATCTTTCCCCAGTACATCTGCGTTGACACCTATGCTGGTTACCTGAATGGTGAATGTGGTATCCTTGCTGCAGCCCGAGCGACTGTCGGTAACAGCCACGTGATACTGCGTTGTTATTCCGGGTGAAACCAGCTGACTGGACTCGGCGGGCAGACTCGGCGTCCAGACATAACTCAAATCTGAACCCGGATTCAGATTCTGGACAACAAGCGATGCTGATTCACCGTAACAGATGTGCTGCTGGAGTGCATTTACCGCGAATGAAACGGAGCCCATATCTACGCGGATAGAGTCAATTGCCTCACAGATTCCCAGTATTGTTCTGACAAAATATTTCCCTTCCGCCACAGGTGGTAGCAGATTCAGGGTGGTTCCGCTGCCGATAATATTTGTGAAACCGGCGTTATCAGACCATTCATATACCATACCTGAACCAAGCGCCGACAATTCGAGCGCCTCTGTTTCCGAGCAGAGTGCAATCAGGGTGGAATCGGGTATCATTTTCACATAAGGAACCGGAGCAACAGTGACCTCTACCTGCCGGGTCAGGGAGCAAATTCCCTTCCTGATTTCTACTGAATATACTGTGGAAACATCAGGAGAGACCACCGGATTGGGAGAATCAACAAGCAATCCGCCGTCAAAAGGCACGGACGACCAGCTGTAACCGGCGTCCGGATCTGCACCATCGGCATTGAGGGCAATTTCTGCACCTGCACAAATTGTCAGGGAGGCATTGATCTGATCTTCGATCTGAAAAATTTCAACCGGAATTACAATGGAATCACTGCAGCCGATGGAGTTGATGCCCGTAACAGTCACGGAGTAGATGCCGCCCGGACCGGTAATTACCGAATGGCTGCTGTCTGTACCCGTCAGTGTCAATACCGAAGGAGCCGTCCATTGATAAACAGAAGCCGGTGGCTGAGCCACTACTCCAATCGGGAACGCAACACCGGCGCATCCGTTGGCAGGATTTGCCGGATCGGAGGTCAGCGAAGGCGCAGGAAGGATATTCACTGTGACCTGTCGGGTTGCGGCGCAAAGTCCCTGCGAGACAGTTACCTCATAAACCGTTGACCCGGCCGGAGAAACAACCGGATTCGGGCTGTTTACCTCCAGTCCTGGATCAGCGGGTATGGCGGTCCAGGTGTAGGATGCCGTGGCGTCAATACCGTCTGCATTCAGCTGGAGTGTCTCTCCCTGGCAGGCATCAAGCGACCCTCCGATATTGTCGTTAATAATGGATACCTCAAGTGTGGTATCACCAGTTGTTATACATCCGTTGGCATCTGTGACGGTAAGCGTTACCGTTGCCGGGCCCTCCAGAGTGAAAAAGACATCGGGATTTGAAGCGGAGGAAGAGGACGGCGTTCCACCCTCAAACGACCAGCTCCATGAAACCACATTCTGGCCGGAGGAGACACTGGAAAACTGATACTGCAGTGAATCCAGACAAGTCTGCAGCGCTCCTCCAATCACGGGAGGCAAGAGCGCCGTTGTATTTACCAGTATGGTGCTGTCCCATGGCGACACACATACTGTATTGTAAGGTGTAAATTTGACCGTGTAATTGCCGGCGGCGGCGTAAACATGTACCGGATTCACCTCCTCGCTCTGTGTACCATCACCGAAAGACCATACCCCGCCTACACCGCTGTTATTAAAGAACTGCGTCTGGAGGCCATCACACAGATTGGCGGATATCACCTGATCCAGAGACGGGTTATTCTGGATAGAAATCGGGATAAACAGGGTTTGTGAGCAGTAGGCATTGGAAACAGTTACTGTAACAATATAACTGCCTGTGGGTCCGGTTACTGTTGGACTGGCGACATTGTTGCCGGAAGCGATGAGCGGGAGAGGAATATCCCAAAGGTAGGTGAAGTTACCGACAGTACTTTGAGCCAGCACACCCAGCTGAAGCGGCTCCCCTTCGCAACCGATACCATTTTTTGCCGGATCGGCAGTCAGTCCCACAAAACTGCCAGTCAAAGACACACTCACAGAGTCGGCACATCCCATATCACCGGTGGCAATGGCAGTATAGACCGCCGTTACACCGGCATTGACAGTAACGGTATCCGACGGCGGAGTGCTGGCCGGATTGCCGGCAGCATCCACCCAGATCACGTCACTCACATCTGAGGAGGCCGTTAAAACGTACAGGGAATCGCATGCATTGATCTCTGCATCGCTGGCCTGCAGATTGATTTCCCTCACACGGATAATATTGACGGACACGGTATCGGTGCATCCACGATCATTGGCTACCAGCTGGTACGACCGGGTTGAATCGGGATTGACGACGACATTTACCGGATTGGGAGAAAGTGTGAGATCGCTCAGGGGCGTCCATGTGTACTGATAATAAGATTTACCTCCTGCTACAGAAATAGAGACGGGTGTATTGTCGCAATTAAAAGCGACAGGGCCAGTACTCAGTTCAAGAGTCGGGTTTTCGGGGACAAACATGGTTCGACTCACCATATTGGTACAACCATTGGCGGAAACTACACCCAGCGTGACAGTTATAGTGTCGCCTGCAGGCAGCCACAATACAAGCGGACTCACATTCTGAAAATTGTATGAGGTATCACCATTGGAAATATGCCATTCCCAGTTACTGATTGTATTGAACGCATCCGTCGAGAAATTTTCGAACCGGACGAGCGATGAATCCGATCCGCACTGGATGAGTTGTAAACCACTCATCAAAGCATGCGGGGCAGCACCCACTGTGATATCCACCACTTCCACACCGCGGCACCCGCGCAGGTCGGTTACTTCAATCTGGTAGCTACCCGGGGAGAGGTTACTGATCTGGGGTACGTTGCTGATGACCGAATCGCCGGGGAGAGACGTCCATTCGTAAAAAATCTGCGGACTGTTGGCCGTGGCGTCCACCATGGCAGAACCCAAACTGAGACCACCACAAGTAATATCGGTATCAGTAACAAGCATCTGAATCTGGTCGAGCGCGCCAATGACGCCATTCGCCGAACCGGAGCAGCCGCTTGCCGGATCCGTAACAGTCACCTTCACCTCACTTCCGGCCGCAAGACCGGAGAGAACGGACCCGTTCTGCTGCGTTTGTCCGGGGACATTCCAGTTATATGAGTAAGATCCGGGGGGAGTAACGACAGCTATGGCAGTACCATTGGGCACCCCGGGGCATGCAGCGCTTTGAAGAGAGAGCGTAACAGAGGGTGTATCTGCAGAAGGAATAATAACCGTTGTTTCCGACTGGCACTGATTGGCATCGGTGGTAGAAACCGTATAAATTCCGGCTGCCAGACCGGAGAGGGTCGTTCCGGAACCACCACCCGGCGACCATTCATGTGTGAAGGGCATAGCTCCTCCGGTGACCATGATTGTGACACTTCCGCTCGAAGTGGCGGAGCAGTCGGGAGTCAGCGAAACTACTGTTACCAGCAGATTACAGGCCGAATCCTTCCTGACAATGGCGGAACCCGGCTTTTCTGTGTCGGACGAGGCGACGACGGGCGCCATTCCGCAGAGAAAACAGAACAGTGCCAGCGATAGACTCTTGATCATGGTGTTGATATTTTTCATCTGAGTGAAAAGCATGGATTACTGTTTTTTCTCCCGGTTAACTTTGACTCCGACAATTTCGAGTCGTCGTTCGCGGGAAGCATGAACAGCGTAAATGGAATTCCGGTCGTCCTTGATGTCATCGCTGACATCCTTCGGAGCCTTGGCTTCGCCATTGGCCTCCCTTTTGATTACCAAATGGCCGGAGAGTGTGAACTTTCTGTAGATGCTGCCATCAAAGATATTGAAGTGGTTATATACCGATGAAACGCGGCGGTCTGTCAGGTATTTATTGTACAAGGCTCCGGCGCGCGGGGACGCGTAACCTTTCAGCGTAATTTCAATGGAATCGCCGCGGGAAAGCATTTCGTAGAGCACTTCCGAGAATTCCATGAGCCTGTTCCAGCCTCCCCTGACCTCGTCTTCAAAGAATCTGTTGATTGAGTCGGTTTCGGCCAGCAACTGTTCACCAGTCATTCCCTCCGTGTAGCGCTCTATGAATTCCTCCTTTCTTCTGATATAGTCAACATAGGCAGCCCTGTACTCCCTTTTGGTCGCTCTTGCTACAGTCCTGCGATCAGGCTCGTCGTTATCAAAATAGAGCGGGATGGGCAGATAGGCATCCAGCCTGAGCGGACGAAGCCTGAGCTCCTGTACGACCTGTCGGAATTCGCTCCGGGGCAAATCAATGGTGGAAAAATCAATAGAATCAGAAGAAAATCCGTCTTTGCTTGCAATGATTCGATAGCGGTTCTCGTAAGCGATAATCGTATTAAAGTCTTTACCCGGTGGACTGGTATAAGACTCCAGGTATTTTTCGGCAGGAAGTTCGAGGAGCCTGTAGTTTACATCAAACAGTGTATCGTTATTGATACGGTTCACTGTGTATGCCTTGAAGGACAGTCCGCTGCTCAGGAAAATATCTGCTTCAATGACGGGTGTACCTGTGAGGCCTTTTGTTGAAAGCACTCCCGATGAGTCAACTGTGTAGCCGTATTTGGAGGCTACCACCTGATAATGATGATCTGCATCCAGAGAATATTCGAACCGGTTGCCGTTTGGATTGGTCTGAATTACCGGTTCCAGTGAGAACGCCGGCTCGAACTGTGTTTCAGAGAGGTACTGACCGAGGTCGAACAGCCGGGTAGTTGCGCCCGGTATGGGTTGTCTGGATTCCTTGTCGAATACCCTGACCAGCAACTGCGGAGTGGCGGGCTCGAGGAACAGCTTCTCGACAATTGGCTGACGCCAGGGGCGCGGAGGCGTCGAGAATCTGATGGTATCCGGAGAAAACCGTCTTTTCTCGCCGATAAGCATATAGTTTTTCCCTGGCAACAGGTCAAAGTCGAACCTGCCACTTTCACCTACCTCTACCCTGAACATACGGGCATTCGGGGTATCAGTTTCCACCAGGGTCATGGTGGAGTAGCCAAGCACCTGACTGGTTGGCACTCCTTTCTTTCGCAGAAAAGTCATGCCGGTGAGCTGCGGCCTCAGGTAATCAGCCTGATAGATATCATAGCAGCAGCCTTCCTCTGACTGATTGAAACTGCCCCTTCTGTTGCTGGAGAGGAAAGCCGTACGGCTGTCGGGGGTCAGCATGTAAAACACATCGTTGGCGCCGGAATTGACCGGATAACCTACATTGACCGGCTCGGCGAAAGCGCTGCCATTCCAGGAGGCCTTGTACACATCGAAGCCTCCCATCGTGATCAGGCTGTCTGTACTGTAGTAAAGCGCAGCGGATTTAGGGTGATAGAACGGTGTGACATCATCGCCCGGGGTATTGATGGTGGCGATGTTTTCGGGCCCGAAGAACTGATCTCCTTCAATTTTGCAGCACCAAATATCCTTTCCTCCCTTGCCGCCCGGACGGTTGCTGGAAAAGAACAGCATTTCATACTTCTCGCCGGGGACAGATCCCACTGAGGGCTGCGTATTGGTATATCCTGCCAGATTGATATTGTCGGGGAGTCGCTCCGCAGGTCCCCAGTCTCCACCCGGCAACAGTTTTCTGCGATAAATTTCGCAATTTACCTCATAGGATTTTCCGATAAATTCGCAGTTGGAGTAATAGACAACATCACCCCTGGAGTTGAACGTTGTATGAGTGATATGCCGGCCCTCTTCGTTGAAGGAAACGAGTTGAGCCGCTTCGGTGAGCAGCGAGCCTCCGGCAGACATCACCTTGTTCAGACTCCGGCGCGGGAAAACCTTGTCGGAAAGAAACGGAAAGCGGGGTGATGAAAAATAAAGCCTGTCGCCAAGCAGATACGGAGCATGTTCAGAAAACTGGGGCGTATTGATATTGCTGTCGAGCAAATTGAAAAGTCCCGGCTCGGTGACCGGGTTAGCCATGGCCGCAACAGCCCATTCACAGTCTTCCAGTCTTTTTTCAGCAGTCAGTTTGGATGATTCGGAGGCAGCGGGAGGCTTGTCGTCAAACAAAAATTGTCTGTAAACCTTTGATGCACCGGCATAGTTTCCCATGCGGTATTTCACCTCTGCCAGGCGGAGCAGCGCGAGGCCGTCCGGACCGGTCAGTTTATTGTCCACGATTGTCTGGAAGGCCACTTCAGCGCTGTCGAGTGCTGCATAACTGATAGCTGCTTCGCCGTAGGCAGCCAGCACCCTGGCATTGAGCGGTTCGGCCTTCAGCAGCGTTTTGTAGTAACGCATGGCCCCGAAATAATTCCCCCTTTCGACTTCATTCCTTGCAGCCTCTTCGAGTGCTTCGAAGGAGGGACCGCGCTCATAATCCTGATTGATACGGTCGGAAATACCTATTTGTCCCGGGAGTAACCGGGACAACAGCAGGAATGCGACCGTTAATATGCTTTTCTGCCTGAAGGTCATTTTGAAAGACATAGTTGCTCGTATACTTGGTCAGCCCGCAGGGCCGGTAAGGATTAAATCAGAAAAGCTGGCAGGACTTGTACTTTGGTATCGGTTTTACCTTGTAGAGGCGATAACCTACAGAAACCTCGGGACCACCGCGCTTGTTCGTGATTGTTTTGACTTCGGAGAGTGCTGTTACATCGTAGGAGAAGCCAATTTGCCAGGTTTTGAAGAAGAAATCAACACGGGGAATCAGTGCGTCGCGGAAATGGTGGCGGAAGTCGAGACTGATCTGCAGGGCCATTTCCTTGTAGAGATTCCTGTTCAGGTGCATACGGAGACCTGCGCCGTACACAGCTTCCCGATAGCCACCCTGACGCTGGTACATACCCTGAACAACCAGGTCATAGTTGTGAGCCAGCTGCACAAGCGCGCTGGCGTGAACTACCTTTCTGTTGTGCAGCCTGACATTGCCGGGGTTATTGAGTGATGCAGACCAGAAATCGTGGTAAGGGCGGTTGAGGTGGTGGATACCGCCTCCGATATCGAGTTTGGAGCGCTTGGTGGGCGACTGCAGTCGCAGGTTGAACCCTCCACTGAAGTCGAAGTACTTCAGACTCTGGCTTTGAAACAGCTGATTTTCGTGCGTGGGTGCCTGAGGGTCGTAAATACGGTTATTCCACTGAGCATCGAAAGTCAGTTTTTCAGTTCCGAAAGACCGTTGTCCGAATGCGGGAGTAGCGCCGACCGTCAGGAAACCGAATCTGGTGACCGGGAGCGTTACAGACACTGGCAGGCCTACCTGCATGGAAGTGAGGCTCAGGCTACCCTGTTTGTCGTAGTTCAGGAGGAGGCCACCAGTGAAATAGCGGTCATACTTGCCCTTGGCCCAGTAAACCTTGTTTTCAACCGCACCGGAAAACGTGGTGTAGGGAACGGGTACCGAGCGCCACTGATCCTTGTAGTTGGCTACAGCACGCACATCCCCGCCAAAAACGCCAATCAGTCCCGGGTTCAGATTTACCGGGGAGTTGGCGAACTGAGAGAAGTGTATGTCCTGCGCATTCGCGTGCGCGCAGAGCAGCACAAGTGCGAGAACAGGCATTCGCCTGAGTAGAAATATAGCGCTCATCTTCACCATCCTGATGATTGAAATGTTTAGAAACATTCCCAAACAAAATTAATGCCTAAAAAGGCAAATCACAAATTACCGGCGGAAAAAAGAGGATTAAAAGACAGGTAAGGACTTTTGCCAAATGAAAAAATCAAGAGAGGCATAAAGAACCGGCCACAGGTTGGACTAAACGGCGTGAAGATACGTATTTTTTTTGATATTGCGCTAAATCAGTTCAATTATGGTAACACCGTCGCCTCCCTGGTCCTGCTCGGGATGAAAAACATTGGAAATATTACTTCCGTATTCCTTGATTTTCTGGCGCACAATTCTGCGAAGAATTCCGTCGCCTTTCCCGTGCAGTACGCGCAGACTGGCTGCGTTGCTTAGAAGCGCATTGTCAATAAAGCGTTCAAGCACTTGCATGGCCTCATCCTTGCTCATACCCCTGAGATCAATTTTGCCGTCAAAATCGGCGGCGCGCTGAAGTTCCCGTGACGTCCCTCCGGAGAACGCATGCTGGGCAGGTTCATTGGCGGGCAGCAGATCGCGGAGCGGCGCCGTGACCGTGAGCCCGCCCATGGATACATCAGCTTTTTCGCCGCGGATACGTTCGATGCGGCCGGTTGATCCGCCGGCCCGGAGCCTGACATAATCTCCGGCGGCGAGCGGCCTGGCCACGCTGGCTGTGACAGATTTTTCCTCCAGTCTGACCATTTCCTCGTTCACCTCATTCACCTTTTTGGCCTGTTCGGAGCGTTCCTGGCGCAGTCGGGCGGCCACTTCCTGCGCTTTTTCCAGGTTTTTCTCATCGCGCAGCTGGCGCACGAGTTTATCCACCTCCCGGTTTGCCTGGGCAGTTTGCCGCAGCTCAAATTCCCGCTGGTCGAGTTTCAGTCGTTTCCGCTTCACCTCGAGCTCGTTGTGCATGGCATCGTAGGTTTTGATCAGACGTTCGAGCGACTGTTCCCTCTCAGTGACTGACCTGAGTTTTTCCTCCAGTTCCTGTTTTTCGCGCTGCAATTCGATAAGGATATCATCAACTGCCGTTTCGGAGCCTGTTTTGTGGCGGGCATAACCGATAAGGTCCCTGGGCAATCCACTTTTTTCGGCAATCTCGAAGGCATAACTGCTGCCTGGTTTTCCCACCCTCAGTTCGTAGGTGGGCGCGAGGGAATCCTTGTCGAAGTACATATTCCCGTTCAGGATACCCGAATTGCGGAAGGCGAACACTTTCAGGTTGGAATAGTGCGTGGTGATCACCGCATATACCCCCTTTCTGTGCAGTTGCCGGAGAATAGCTTCGGCGATGGCTCCGCCGGGTTTGGGGTCGGTACCGCTACCCATCTCGTCAATCAGGACAAGCGTTTGCGGATTGGCCTTTTCGAGGAAAAGCCGGGCGTTGCGCAGGCGGGAAGAGTAGGTACTGAGATCGTCGTCGAGGCTTTGCTGGTCGCCTATGTCAGTGAAAATCTGGTTGAAGATACCAATCTCGCTGAGTTCGTGCATCGGAACGAGCAATCCGCTCTGGACCATCATAATGAGCAATCCGACCGATTTCATGGCAACGGACTTGCCCCCTGCGTTGGGTCCTGACAGCACGAGAATGTGGTTTTCAGCGTCGAGTTTCAGGTCGAAAGGAATTGTTTTCCTGGACAGCGCCTTGTTTTTAATGAAGAGCAGCGGGTGATAGCCCTTTTTGATGGCAATCACGGGCTTTTCCTTCAGGATGGGCATACCGGCGCGCATGGAAAGCGCGATGCGTGCGCGCGCCTGAATAAAGTCGAACCGCACCAGCACATTCAGGTACTGGCCGATGAGGTGACCGTATGGGCGAATGGTATCACTCAGGGCTTTCAGGATACGGAAAATTTCTCTCCGCTCCTCCTGTTCAAGGTCGAAGATATCATTATTTACCTCAATGATAGCTTCAGGTTCGATGAATGCAGTTTTGCCGGTGTCGGATTCATCGTGGATGATACCGCGGATCTTGCGTTTGTGTTCGGCGGGCACCGAAAGTACCCTCCTGCCACTTCTGAAACTTTCCGGAGAATCGGACAGCCAGCCTTTGGAGCGGTATTCCTGTACCAGCTGACGGAACTTGCCGTCGAGTTCGCGGGCCTTGTGCTGCATTTCCCGGCGAATCCGCATGAGATCGGGAGATGCATCGGGCCTGATTTCACCCTTGTCGTCGAAAACAGTCTGAATAGCCTTGATCAAAGCCTCATCAAAAGAGAGCGGACGGACCAGATCAAAAAGTTTGGGATAAATATCCTTTTTGGGTCCTGAGGCAAAATATTTGAAGATATCCCGCATGGTGAACAGGATACGCAGAATACCCTGAAACGATTCCATCTGGAGCGTATAGCCATCAATTTCGAGCATTTTCAGTTCAGGCCTGACATCGGGGAAAGCCTGAATGGGAAAGCGGTCATTCTTTTCAAGCGCCAGTTTGAAGTCGCGGGTTTCGCGGAGCGATACATCAATGGCATCGAAGTCAGTAGAGGGCGTCAGATTCCGGGCTAATTCCGCTGCCATGTCGGTCAGCGTTTCTTTCTCCAGCAGGTCAATCACCTTGTCGTATTCCAGTTTTACGACAACATCCTTGGGTTCAAATCTCATTGTTCTTCTTGTAAAGGTGCAAAACTACCGACCTAAAAACAAATTCGGGCACTTTTAGTTCCCTCCCTTTCCGAAAGATATGGGCAGTCTGTAGAATATGAAAGAAAATTTGCGACAATTTCTTCGCAATAAACCTTGGAGAAACCGGAGTTTAGGTACATTTGCCGTTGTTTCTTTACCAACTATTAAACTGCTTTTTGAATGATGAAAAAATTACAACTTGCCCTGCTTGTGATGCTGGCAGTTATAACCACCGCTTCTGCCCAATACCAGCGCCGTGTACTGGTTGAGGAGTTTACCAATGCTTCCTGCCCGCCATGTGCTGCGCAGAACCCGGGCTTCAATGCTGTGATGCTCTCAGAAGACGCTATCGTTACCCCGGTGAAATATCAGACCAACTGGCCTGGTGTAGATCCGTTTAACGCCCAAAATCCGACTGATGTTGCTACCCGTGTATCCTACTACGGTGTAACCGGTGTACCCAACGGTTTCGTTGACGGAACTGGTATCGCCAACGACTGCGGTTTCTACGCCAATGCTCCGGCATGTCTCACTGGCGACGAGCTGCAGACACGTGCTGCTGTAACTTCTCCGGTTGAAGTAGTTCTTACACACAGCGTAACAGCGGATTATGATTCCATCCTCGTCAGCCTTTCTGTAACATCTGCCATTGACCTGAGCGGTCAGCTGCGTCTGCATGTTGCCGTAGTTGAGGAAGA
>CAIYFY010000400.1 GCA_903925535.1 uncultured Bacteroidota bacterium
ATCGCCGGCGCCGAGCACAGCGCCTTCCTCGGCTGAAAACTGCAGGATTCGTCCCGAACCTTCCGCACTTACGATCAGGTCGTCGGCTTCAAAATTACCGTAGGCATCGGCTTTTGCGCCACTATTGGAGCAGGCAGCAGCGAGAAGCAACGCGGCGAACATCCATAATTTTTGCATAAAACAGCTTTGTTGTTTGATTACTTATTCTGATCGGCACCCGTTTTGGCCACCCACAGTTCACGGGCCTGGGCCGCCTGTATTTCGTGCATCTTCTTCGTCAGGCGCGCCTGCGTGAGCAGATTGATCTGAGCCAGGTAGTCGGTAGCGGTCATCACCCCGTTTTTCACCTGAGCGTCGGCACGTTTCACGATATCTTCCTGCAGGGCTATGATGGCATCGTCCTGCGACAGTTGCGAGAGCCACTTGTCATTGTCGCGCCTTTCCTTCAGATAGCCGGCCTCATAGCGCTGCCGGAATGCTTCCTGCTGGATCCCCACATTTTGCGCCTGCAGGTCGAGGATACGCATATCCCGTTTGGTATTACCCCAGTCGAAGGGCGTCCATTGCGCACGCAGGCCCACTATTCCGAACGGATCCAGTCCGGTTTCAAAAAAGTTGAAAGGATTGGGTCTGCCGAAGCCACCCTGGGCAAACAGTTCTACTTTGGGTTGTTTTTTCAGCGAAAGTGCATCTTTACCTGCCGACAACTGCTGCAGCTGAACACTGAACAGGCGCATTTCGGGGCGAACGGAAATATCTCCCTCAGGGAGATTGGCTTTGGGAGACAGATCGGCGTTCAGCGAAGCTTTGGACACATCGGTGCGCATCCATTTGCCCAGCAGTTCCAGCGCCGACTGGCGGTCGGTCTCCAGACCTGCTATCTGTTGCTGCGTTTTCAGAATCTGCACCTTCACCTGATCGGCTGTGGTGCGCAGGGCTATACCCTCGGCCACCGCCGCTTCGGCCTGTTTTTGGCGGCGTTCCAGATCCTCAAGAGACGACCTGAGCACAGCAGCGCTCTCCTGGATGAGCAGGGCGCGGTAGAACAGGTCAGTCACAATCTCCCGTATCTGGTACGCGTCAATATCCGTCTGTACCGATGCGAGTTCGGCCTCCAGATTGCGCTGTTGCCGAAGCACCTTGTCGGAGCCGCCGTCGTACAGTCGTTCGGCCACATCAACAGAGAGGCGGTACTGATCTTTGGGGATTTCCAGCAGCGGTCCGGAGGGCGTGGAAAACGGGAATGTCACCACATCACTCTGGTAGGATGCCTGGCCGTTCACAGAAATTCGCGGCAGGCTGTTCTTGCTGATATTCTCCAGCTGGAGGGCATTGATGGACGATGCCACGCCCTTTTTTTGTTGCAGGGGATGATTTTTAACGGCCGTTTCCCGGCATTCGGCCACCGTGAGGGCAGATTGGCCGACAAGCGGGGGCGCGATCAACAACAACAGAGGCGTCCAGCAGAGTTTCATTGCAGCAGGTGTTTTTCAAGCGCGAAAGTAAAACAGATTGATATGGCCGGTGCGATTTGGGCGATTTCATTTTTGATGATTTTGGTTAGTAGCGGCCTGAGAGACTGCAGTGATACAGATTGCCCGGCGCAATGCGCCCGCTCATTTCCGGTTTCCGCGCATATAACCTAACTTTCGGCCTCAAACGACAGCCTTATGCACTTCAACCTGACCTCCTTCAATTCAGTTGCGAACCAGTTTATCGCCGAGCTTCGCGACCATAATATCCAGAAAGACCGTCTGCGCTTCCGCCGGAATCTGGAACGCATCGGTGAAATACTGGCCTATGAAATATCTAGAACACTGGAATACCATGTGGTGCCCACCGAGACTCCGCTGGGCATGGCCGACATGAGTCTTCCCAAAAGAAGAATTGTGCTGGCGACAGTGCTCCGGGCCGGACTACCCTTTCATCAGGGTATGCTGAACTTTTTCGATCAGGCCGACAACTCGTTTATCGGAGCCTACCGCCGGGAACACAAAAACGGAAAACTGGAGATACAGCTGGACTATGTGGGCTCGGCCGACCTGAACGATGCTGTGCTGATACTGGCCGATCCGATGCTGGCTACCGGAGCCTCGGTCAATATGGCCATGCAGCAGCTGGCAAGGTATGGGAAGCCGGCCGCGGTGCATATCGCTTGCGTGATTGCCAGCAGTGCCGGCGTGGAAGCGGTGCAAAAAGCGCACCCGGGAG
>CAIYFY010000401.1 GCA_903925535.1 uncultured Bacteroidota bacterium
GAAGGCAAGTGGGAAGAGCTGAAAGACTACCAGGAGATGCTCATGGGTGGCCGCGATAACGGCTAAACTGCAGTATTTCAGATATTTTAAAGTCCCATCAACTGGCATCCCGCTCAGTTGATGGGACTTTTGCTTATGATGCCTCTGTTTACAGGCTGTTTTGACAACATACTGTTTCAGTGCGCGACACCCGAACAACAACCCATCAGTCCCGACTGACCGGGCAAGTTATTCAGGGTGAGCGCGCATCAGTCTCCCGATTTCCACTTGTATGGTTTTTCATTTTCAAATCCGGAATACTCAACAAGTTCAAACCAATGCCTCTTCATCTTCTCCTCGTTTTCCTCGGCGGCGGACTCGGCAGTATCTGTCGCTGGAGCATTTCACTGGCGGTACAGCCTCTTCAGACGCGCTTCCCCTGGGCCACGCTTGCTGCCAATGCACTGGCCTGTCTGGTTCTGGGCGCACTGGTCGGATTACAGACGGGAGGAAATCTGTCTGCTGAAAAAAGACTGTTGCTTGTTACCGGATTTTGCGGAGGATTCAGCACTTTTTCCACCTTTACAGCCGAAACACTACAGGCATTTCAAAACGGCCACTACCTCTCTGCAGTGGCAAATGTGCTCGGAAGTTTGATAATCTGTTTTGTATGCCTACTTTTGGGCATTAAAATGACAGCCTGACCAATAATTCTAAAAAATTCTATGAACCAGGACATTCAGGAACGACTTCAGCTCCTTGAAGAAAAGTACGCCGCTATGGGCCAGGATATGAAATCATATCTGGACGGATTGCTCTACGCGGACTATCTCACATACTGGGATTACATCCATCTGGACACCCTGCTTAGTCTCCAGAACCCGCGTACACCCATACCTGATGAGCGTATTTTCATCACCTACCACCAGATTACTGAACTGTATTTCCGGCTCACCCTCGATGCGCTGGAACTCCTCACCTGCCAGAAGGAGGTATCTGCAGATCTGCTCAAACGACAGCTGGTGCGTATCAACCGCTACTTCACACAGCTGATTAACTCCTTTGATATCATGGTGGACGGTATGGATCGCGACGAATTCCTGCGTTTCCGTATGAGTCTTCTCCCTGCCAGCGGCTTTCAGAGCGTGCAGTACCGAATGATTGAGATTGCCGGTACCGATCTGGGGCAGCTGGTACACGTATCCAAGAGAGAGTTGACACAGGGGGTAAATGATGTGGAATTGCTGTACTCGGTTTTATACTGGAAATCGGGCGCTACAGAACTCGCCAGTGGTAAAAAAACGCTCACGTTGCGTCAGTTTGAGGATAAATACGGACAAGAGTTGCTCCGTTTTGCCAAAAAGTACCAGTCGTGCAATCTGCGCAGGGTGTACTACAAGTTGCCTGAGGACGACCGCAGGGATGCAGAGCTGATCGCTCTGATGAAGGAATTTGACCTGAATGCCAACGTGCGCTGGGCCCTTTCACATTACCGGTCTGCTGTCCGATACCTGGATGCGAAGCCCAAAGAGATTGAAGCAACCGGTGGTACCAACTGGCAAAAATATCTGCCTCCGCGGTTCCAGTGCGTGCAGTTTTATCCCGAACTCTGGTCGGAGGAAGAAACTGCAGACTGGGGTAAATTCCAGTAATTTCACAGATATACCACCTAATCCCGGGGAATAGCTCTATTTTGGCACAAATCTGATCTACGGATGGTTAATTCAGGTGTTTACAGCGGATTGTGTGCGGCCAAACTGGCCGGCAAAAAACGCATGGCCATGCTGCTGGATCCCGACAAGTTTATTTCCCCGCATGCCGGTGATAATCTGGACATAGCCATTGACGCAGGTATTGATTATTTCTTCATCGGAGGAAGTCTCATTGCCAATCCCGGTCTGGATGCTTTTCTGGAGTCAATACGCGATCGGTGTGATATTCCACTTGTTCTTTTTCCGGGCAGTTTTTTTCAGTTGAGCTACCGGGCCGATGCGCTGCTTTTTCTGTCGCTGATCAGCGGACGGAACCCGGAGTTGCTGATAGGACAGCACGTTATTGCGGCTCCTTTCCTGAAGTTGTCTCCGCTGGAGATTATCAGTACCGGTTATATGCTTATTGACGGCGGGGTTAATACCTCTGTTCAGTATATGTCGAATACGGCGCCAATCCCGAAAGACAAGAATGATATAGCTGTGAGTACAGCCATAGCCGGTGAAATGCTTGGGTTGAAGGCACTTTACCTTGAGGCTGGCTCGGGAGCGCTCAACCCTGTATCCGGGAGTATGATTGCAGACGTAAGGCGCGCCATCTCCATACCATTGATAGTTGGCGGCGGTATCAGAAGTGCAGAGAGCGCCGGGGCAGCATACATGGCAGGTGCTGATCTGGTGGTTGTCGGGAATGCGCTGGAGAAAGATCCCGGACTGGTGCGGGATCTGGCTGCCGCCCGTTACTGATGGCTATTCGACCTTGTTGACACTCTTTTGCATCACCTCCTGATAATAGGACTCATAATCAGGCAATATGTTGTTGATATCGAACCTTCGCGCCTGTGCGTATGCGTTCGCCCTGAACTCCTGAAGGGTGGAATCTTCTGATAAAATTCTGATGGCAAATTTTGCCATTTCAGCCACATTGCCGGGGTCGCTCAGGAATCCGGTAACGCCGTGAATATTCACCTCGGGCAATCCACCGCCATTGGACGAGATTACGGGCACTTCGCAGGCCATGGCTTCGAGTGCCGCCAGACCAAAACTCTCGTGTTCTGAAGGGATGACGAAAAGGTCACAGATGGCAAGCAGTTCCTCTATGGCATCCTGTTTTCCCAGGAAACTGACGTGATCGCTCAGGCACAACTCCCTGCACAACCTCTCGCAGTGCTGTCGCTCCGGGCCGTCACCAATCATGAGCAGTTTGGACGGCACCTCGGTGAGAATATTCCTGAAAATATGAATCACGTCGTCCACCCGCTTTACCTTTCTGAAGTTGGAGGTATGCGCTACAATACGCTCACCGTTGGGGGCGATTATTTTTTTGAAGTGATCCTTGTTTGTTTTACGGAATCGCTCAAAGTCTATAAAATTGTAAATGACCCTGATATCGCGCTGGATACTGAACTGGGCCAGCGTATCGTCTTTAAGGCTCCGGGATACTGCGGTAACCCCGTCGCTTTTATTGATGCTGAACTCTACAACCGGTGCAAAAGCGTGGTTGTTACCCACCAGCGTAATATCAGTGCCGTGGAGGGTAGTCACCACAGGAAGGTATCTGCCCGTAGTGAGCAGTATCTTTTTGGCCATATACGCTACTGCTGCATGTGGAATGGCATAGTGAACATGCAGGATATCCAGATTATGATAAGTGACAACGTCAACAATCTTGGATGCGAGTGCGGTATCGTAGGGGGGGTACTCAAACAGCGGATAGTCGTCGCTGTCAACCTCATGGTAAAAGACATTGGCTTCGAAATGGGCCAGCCTGACGGGTCGCCTGTATGTAATGAAATGTATTTCGTGCCCTCTGCGGGCAAGACCCAAACCCAGTTCGGTGGCCACTACTCCGGAGCCTCCATAAGTGGGGTAACAAACGATACCTATTCTCATGCTGGAAAAAATACATACATGAAACAATGATTCTGCCTCCAATGTTCAGTATTTCACCCTTTCAGCGATTTCCACTTGTCTTCCAGCCACTCCCAATCCACCACTGTTTCCTGATCCAGACGGGTCCGGATGCGTTTCAGAGCAGCAGAAGGATTGTGTCTTTTGTCCAGTTGAAGCTGCTCCCGAACTTTATACAATTCTTTGGCTATTGAAAAAAACTGCAGCCTCTCTTCGCGTCTGTGTTTGGGAAGAGAGTTTTCCCGCCTGATATGCGTGGTAGTGGCATGCATCATGGCTGCTCCGTAATCGTCTTCCAGATCACCCAGTTCGTAGTGAATTCTTACATCGAGGGTGGCTGCGATGGCATATAGATATATGTCTTCGCACATCCCATAGTTGAGGTAGTGGGGCAGCTTGCTGGCTGCATCCCTGAAATTGCCGCGATAGGCATCTACTGCAGCCCGTGTAATATCTACCAGCAGGGAAGTTTGCCCGGCATCCAGACCGCGTAACCTGCC
>CAIYFY010000402.1 GCA_903925535.1 uncultured Bacteroidota bacterium
AAATTTTGCTGTGAACCAGTTAAACAAAAATCTAAGTGGTGTACAAGTTTGACTCGATACGCAGTGATGAATTTTGTGAGAAATGAATATGCTTTCGCAATTGAATCGGTCAAATGTAGGGCGATTATTCAAAACAGCAAAAACATTTACCATTTTTTAACATTTTTTTTCTGACAATAGAGGCAACCGCATAAAATATCGGATGAATATTTTTTAATTTCATTATTTTTGCCCCCGAATCAAAACATAATTGCGCGCAACAATTCAACAGTTTTCGCCTCTAATTAATGTCGTACCTTCCGGCCCTGGTTTAATCTGAGGGTTTTGCGCTACCGGTATTGTCGCCGGCGGGACAGGTTCAGACAGACATACTATGGAAATTTTAATTGTTTTAGTACTCATCGTCCTGCACGGATTCCTTGTGCTGGGAGAAATTGCTCTTTTGACTGCCAAGCGTTCGCGACTGGAGGGAGAGCGTTTAAAGGGCAACAGGAATGCGGCAATTGCCATCGGGCTGCTCGACAATATAGATCAATATCTCTCGGCGATGCAGATTGGAATCACTTTGATTTCAATTATTGAGGGTGCCTACGCAGGCGTAGCCATTTCCCACAAACTGGAGCCACTGCTGGCAATGATTCCCTCTATTGCGCCTTATGCAGACCAGATCTCGCTGGCAGTAGTAGTAACACTCATTACCTACCTTTCACTCATTGTTGGTGAACTTGCGCCCAAATACATAGGTATTCAGTACGCCGAATCGCTGGCATTGTCATTTGCACCGGCGATGGACCTGACAACGCGCATCACCGGTCCGATTTCGAGATTTCTCAGCTGGTCAACCAAAATGTTCATGCGAATTCTGTTCATCAAGCCCAATGATCAGCAGAGTATTTCAGAAGACGAGATCAAGCTGATGGTCAAGATGGCCAGACAACAGGGAGTACTGGAGGCCAAGGAAAGTGAGTTTATTCAGAATATCCTCCGTTTCGCCGACAGGGATGCCTACACCATTATGACACACCGCAACTCGGTTGAGTGGCTCGATATCAACGCTTCCACCGAGGAAAACGAACGAATCATACAGGAAAGCGGCTATACCAAATTTTTGGTTTGCGACGACACCATCGAGAATATTCTGGGGGTAGTGAAGTTGCGGGATTACGTTGATAACCGGCAAAAACCCGGATTCAGCCTTCGAAACATACTCACTCAGCCACTTTTTGTTCCGGAAACAATGAATGCACTGAAAATTCTGGAGCGCTTCCGAAAGGCCAGGAACTACTTTGCAGTGGTGGTAGATGAATACGGTTCTACTCAGGGTATTATTACGCTGCACGACCTGACAGAGAATATATTCGGTACATTACCCGATATGGACGACATGACAGACCCGGACATTGTGACCCGGGAAGACGGCAGTCTTCTGGTTGACGGAACCATTCCGATTGATGAATTGCGGGAGACAGTGAGCCTGAAAGCCTTTGACTTTGAGGATGCGGATTATTCTACCCTGGCGGGATTTATCCTGTATCAGTTAAGCGAAATACCTACAGTAGGGGATCATTTTGAAACGGAAGGCTACCGCTTTGAAATCATGGATATGGACAAAAGCAAAATAGACAAGGTGCTGATTACGCGCCTTCCGGATGACGAAGAAGCTGGTTAGGCCTGAAGTTTTGAACGATTAAAGAAAGAAAACAGGGTGTGCTGAAGAAAACAGTGCAGTAGTTCGGGAAGAGAAGAAGACTCCGGATCGAGTTGTTCGTTGCGGTTGTTGGTTGCTCTTTAAACTCGATTAAAAGACCAACAACGAACAACTCAGGGCAATTACTCTTCGGGGGTCAGGCAGCCAGTTCCTCCACAATATTGGAGATGTGGCCAAGCCTGCTTTTGTCGAGAGAATAATAGATGAACTTTCCGTTACGCTCAGTCTGTACGACCCCGGCACGGCGCAGAATGGCCAGGTGCTGGCTCGCAACGCTCTGCTCAAGGCGCAATTTCACGTAAATGTCGGTTACTGTCATCTTTTTGTTCTCTTCGAGTAAATCGATCATGCGCTGTCTCAACTTGTGATTGACCGCGCGCAAAACAGATGCCGCCTTTTTGAGCTCTATGTAGTCCAAAAGGGCATCGGCCTTCCCGTTTCGCAGGAAGACGGTTTCAGATTTTGTCTTCTTCATACTGATTGTTTTGATTATTGAACACTGGCTGTTTTCT
>CAIYFY010000403.1 GCA_903925535.1 uncultured Bacteroidota bacterium
CAACTGGTGGGACCGGATGGCGGCGGCAAGTTTCCGCTCGGCGTAACAACAGGTCCGGGCAGTCTGCCCTCCAATACCGTTGTAAAAGATACACTGCACGTGCCTGTGCCGGGTTGTTATTCCATCCATTTCGTTGACGCCTTTGGCGACGGAATATGTTGCCAGTACGGAAATGGCTATTACCGGCTTTTCGACCTGTCTGACCAGTCAACACCGGTTATTTCTGGCGGCCTGTTCACCGAATACGACCGGCATGGACTGGAGACCGGCGAAACGACCGCTGTATCTGCATCAGTTGGCTACGAAAGCACGCTGGAGGTTTTTCCCAACCCGGCAGCTGGCCAGGTTTACTTTCAGCCAGAAACGGAAATATGGACAGACTGGACGATTTACAATCTGTCGGGACAAGCCGTTTCACGCTCGCACGCACGCGGGCTACCCGACGCGAGCGGGTTACCCGATGGCATGTACTGCCTTGAAATCAGACTGAAGAGCGGAGTATTGATGAAAAAGCTGGTCGTGCAGCATTAGGACTCCAGAAAACTGATATTTCGCTTCAGGCCCTCGTATTTCACCCTTTTTACGGCCGATTTCTTGAACACCCTGCCAAAAACTTCCTCTGTGAGTTCCTGCCAGTCGCGGCGGGTCATCTCCAGCAGATCGGGGTGTGGCTCAAATTCGGGCGTTTCATGGCGTACAGAGAACCTGTTCCAGGGACAAACATCCTGACAAATATCGCAGCCAAACATCCAGTTATCTGTCTTTCCCCTGAATGACGGGGGTATTTCCTCGCGCAATTCAATGGTCAGGTAAGAGATGCACCTGGAGGCGTCCAGGAAGTAACCCTCCGGTGAAATAGCTTCCGTGGGACACGCATCAATACACCGCCTGCAGGTACCACAGTGATCGCGGATGGGGTCGTCGTAAAGAAGCGGCAGATCGCATATAATTTCAGCCAGAAAGAAAAAAGAGCCTTTTTTGGGGTTGATAGTGAGGGTATTTCGGCCATTCCAGCCTATACCCGATCGTCTGGCCCATTCGCGTTCCAGTACAGGCGCTGAATCAACAAAACAGCGGCCATCCACCTCCCCTATTTCTGTTCTGATGTACTGAAGCAGCGTCTTCAGTCTGTCTTTCACCACCAGGTGATAATCCTGGCCGTATGCATACGTGGCGAGCCTGGGAGCATCTGCATCCAGTTGTTTTTCCGGATTGAAGTAATTGAATGTCAGGCAAATAACTGTTTTTGCGCCCGGTACCAGCAGCGTCGGATCCACCCGCAAATCGAAATGATTGGCCATGTAGGCCATTTTCCCGTGTGCATTTGCTCCAAGCCATTGTTCGAGGCGCCGGGCCTCTTCATCCAGTCTTTGAGCGCGAGCGAAGCCGACGAAGCCGAAGCCCAGCCTCTGTGCTTCCTGGCGGATCAGATCAGTATGGCGCCCTTCAACCGACATGAGTTACTGGTACTGCTCGGCGTAGTATTGCTGGTAAGTTCCGGAAATGACGTGTTCGAGCCACTTTTCATTTTCCAGATACCAGCGGGCGGTTTCACGGAATCCTTCACCCGATTTGACAGTTGGAGCCCAGCCGAGTTCATTCTGCAGTTTGGACGAGTCTATGGCGTAGCGCCTGTCGTGGCCCGGACGGTCTTTCACGAAAGTGATCAGCGAGCGGGAAGATCCGGCAGGACGTCCGAGCAGATCATCCATGATATCGCACATTTGCTGAACCAGATCGAGATTTTTCCACTCATTGTTACCACCGATATTGTAGGTCTCCCCTACCCGACCCTTGTGAAAAATCACATCAATCGCAGCAGCATGGTCCTTTACCCACAGCCAGTCGCGTACATTTTGACCATCGCCGTAAACAGGGAGAGGCTTATTGGTGCGTATATTATTGATAATCAGCGGAATAAGCTTCTCCGGAAAGTGATTTGGGCCGTAATTGTTGCTACAGTTTGACAAAACGACAGGCAGGTGGTAAGTGTGATACCAGGCCCTGACGAAATGATCGCTGGCTGCTTTGGAAGCGGAATACGGAGATCTGGGGTCGTAAGAAGTTTCTTCTGTGAAGAGCCCTTCGTCGCCCAGCGAGCCGTACACCTCGTCGGTACTCACGTGATAGAATCGCTTGTCTGACAGATCGTTGCCCCAGTGTTTTCTGGCAGTATTGAGCAGATGAACCGTCCCCAGCACATTGGTTTCGACGAAGGCAACCGGGTTGGAGATAGAGCGGTCCACATGACTTTCAGCAGCCAGGTGAATAACGCCCTGTGGCTGATACTGGCTGAAGATCCGGTCGAGCGCGACGGGGTCAGTGATGTCGGCCTTTTCGAACAGATAGTTCGGGGCGTTTTCGACATCGCGCAGATTTTCCAGATTGCCTGCATAGGTGAGCAGATCAAGATTGACAATCCGGTACTGCGGATACTTGCTGACAAACAGTCTTACAACGTGCGAACCGATAAAACCTGCTCCGCCGGTGATAATGACAGTCTTCATTTCACAACCTGTTTAAAATAATCATAAGTGAGTGCCAGACCCTTTTCGCGGTCAAATCTGGGTTCCCATCCGAGAATACTGCGGGCTTTTGTAATATCCGGTTTCCGCTGTTTGGGATCATCCACAGGAAGCGGACGATAGTCAATATACGCTTTGGGGTTGTTCACCAGCGCAAGAATCTCGTGGGCAAACTGGAGCACTGTGATTTCAGAAGGGTTGCCCATGTTTACAGGTAGGTGGTAATCGCTCAGCAGGAGGCGGTATATGCCTTCCACCAGATCGTCAACGTAGCAAAAGGAGCGCGTTTGGGAGCCGTCTCCGAATACGGTGAGACCTTCCCCGCGGATTGCCTGAGAGAAGAAAGCCGGAAGAACACGGCCGTCGTTCACGCGCATGCGCGGACCATACGTGTTAAAGATACGGATGATGCGGGTATCCACCTGGTGATAGTTCCGGTAGGCCATTGTAATAGCCTCCATGTATCGCTTGGCCTCGTCGTACACGCCGCGGGGTCCAACCGGGTTGACATTACCCCAGTACTCTTCCGTCTGGGGGTGAACCAGCGGATCGCCGTACACCTCGGACGTAGAAGCCACCAGAATACGCGCCTGCTTGTCCTTGGCCAGTCCGAGCAGGTTGTGCGTACCGTGAGCGCCCACCTTGAGCGTCTGGATGGGCATCTGCAGATAGTCAATCGGGCTGGCAGGCGAGGCGAAATGAAGAATATAGTCGAGCTTACCGGGTACATGCACGAACTTGGTCACGTCGTGGTGGTAGTACTCGAAATTTTTCTCTTTGAAAAGATGTTCGATATTGGCCAGATCGCCCGTAAGCAGGTTGTCCATACCAATAACTGTGTAACCTTCTCTGAGGAACCTGTCGCTCAGGTGAGAACCTATGAAGCCCGCGGCTCCGGTAATGAGAATTCGTTTGTTTTCCATAAAAGACTGATGGCGCGAGGCGCGAAAAAATATCCGCAAAGGTAGAACGCTTTAAAATGAAATGCGCTGCTTTAGTGAAAATCATTACCTTGGAGGCTCTTAAATATACAGTTTATGGCTTCCATTCTCTCCACAGTTATCGGCATCGTTTTCGTCATGCTCCTGTTCAGCATGCTCTCCTCTACCATCCTGGAACTTATAGCGGGTTACACGTCACTGCGTGGAAAGCACCTGATCAAGGCTATTCGGGGTATGATAGGCAAGGAGGGTACGACAGAATTTATAAAACACCCTTTTTTCCGGCAACTTGCGGCCGGATCGAGTGAAAATGTCACAGATAACGGTAAAAAAGTATCACTCCCTTCCTACATATCGGCGGATACCTTCAGCTCTGTATTGCTGGACATGCTGGAGATTGACCCTTCAACCGATCTGAAAAAAACGGTTAATGCTCTTCCTGAGGGCCCTCAGAAAGAACTGGCCGTGTTTCTTTATAAAAAAACCGGCGATGATCTGACAGCCATGAAGAAAAGCCTGGAAGACTGGTACGACGAGGTCATGGATCGTGTAACAGGAGCATACAAGCGTCATACGCAGTTTTACCTCCTGATCATCGGATTCGCAGTGGCCGTTGTTTTCAATGTGGACATGCTGAACGTGTATGGCAACCTGAGTGCCAACGCATCGCTGAGCAACCAGATAGCCGATCAGGCAGCCCTGTTTATCGGCAACACAACCAGGCCCGATTCGCTGAAACTGGACGGCGCTAACATTGATTCACTCAGTCAGCAAATTCAGTTTCTGCTTAGTGAAGACCAGATTGGCGCCCTGAAATCGCCGCTCGGACTGGGTTGGGAATGGCAGGTTAAAGAATGTTGTTTTTGCGCCTGCTGGAGTTGCGCGGGCTTCTGGTTGTTGAAACTGGCTGGCTGGATTACCACGGCACTGGGTATATCCCTGGGGGCCACATTCTGGTTCGATGCCCTGAAAAAGCTCGTCAGTATCAGGAACTCAGGAGCGGTGCCTTCGGGCAACCCGAAGTAAATCGCGCCTGAATTAGCCCTGCCTGCCCGTACCGGATTTTCCGGGAGTGGCAAGACAAGGCCTGTTTTTCACCGGTTTTCGCCTTTTCGAGCGCCCATAACCCGATCGTTGGTCGGCCATCTTCGCATATTCTTCGGATAGTTGCGAAATGCCCGCGCTTTTTGTGCTACTTTTGCGCGCCATTTTGGGCAACAAATTATACATGGAAGAGAAACAGAACAAGATTCAGACAATGATCGGCATGGGGCTGATCTTTTTCCTGCTTTACCTTTGGATGCAGTTTTCTGCACCACCTCCAAAGACGGACGCACCACAGGAACAGCCACAGGCAACAACTACGGAACAGGCAGCTGCACCTGCTGCAGCGCAGTCTGCGCCTGCACCTGCGCCTGCCCCCGTACCTGATTCCATCAGAAACGCCCTTGCCTTTGCGCAGTATGGTCCTTTCGCCGCTGCTGCTGCCGGCACAGAACAGACTGATGTGCTGGAAAATGATCTGGTGAGGATTACATTTACCAACAAGGGTGGTCGTATCAAGGAAGTTTTTCTCAAGAAATACGAGAAGGTCAACACCGATACGGCCGGAAAAGATATCAAGTCGCCTCTCCGCCTGCTGGAGGACGAGAAAAACAGACTCGACCTCGAGTTGCCCGTCAATGGAGTGGCCGGTGGAAAAGTGAACACCGGAGACTTGTACTTTGCCGCTTCGAAAAACGGCAATACCATCGTGTTCAGGGCGGATGCCGGGAACGGAAACTACTTTGAGCAGAGCTATACCCTGAGTCCTGACAACTACAAACTGACCTACCTGATAGGCGGAAACGGACTTCGGAATGTGCTTTCGTCGGATCAGATACGCATTAACTGGAATAACTATCTCGACAAACTGGAGCGAAACCAGACATACGAGCGGACGATGGCTTCCGTATATTACAAGGAAGAAGGCCAGTCGGCCGACTACTGTAACTGCAGGGAGGATGATGTGGCAAGTCTGGGTGAGAAACCTGTAAGGTGGTTTTCTCACAGCAACCAGTTTTTCAATACCTCGGTCATTGCCAACGATTTCACATTCAGGGATTTCACCGGTGAGACCAAGGTATTCACCCCCGCAGAGCCCGATCTGAAATTGCTGAAGTCGAGCGCTGCCATTCCGCTGAACAACGGAAGCGCCAACCTGACCATATACTCCGGTCCTAATGAATTCGACCGTTTGTATGCCGAGGGAAATTCACTCCAGGATGTCATACCTTTTGGCGCCAGCTTTTTTGGGGCCATCAACAGGTGGGTTATACACCCCATTTTTGATGTACTCGGCATGTTCATCAGCAATCAGGGTATCGTCATCCTGATGCTCACGCTTCTGGTGAAACTGATTGTGTATCCACTCACCTACCGCATGGTACTTAGTCAGGCAAAAATGGCTGCACTGAAACCGCGGATTGATGATCTGAAGAAGAAATTCGGCGATGATCAGCAGGCAATGAGCATGGAAACCATGAAACTGTACAGCGAATTCAAGGTCAACCCTCTCGGAGGCTGCTTCCCGATTCTGCTTCAGATGCCAATATGGTTCGCACTGTACCGCTTCTTCCCCGCAGCCATAGAATTCAGGCAGCAGAGTTTCCTGTGGGCCGTTGATTTGTCCAGTTACGACAGCATCATGCAGCTTCCTTTCGAGTTGCCTTTCGGTGCCGGAAGCCATATCAGTCTGTTTACGATGATCTGGGTAGTCACCACAATCTGGTACACCTGGTACTCCATGAAACAAATGGATGCCTCTGCCATGCAGAACAATGATCAGATGAAGGTGATGAAGTACATGCAGTACACCATGCCTGTATTCTTCATGTTCTTCTTTAATTCATTCGCGTCGGGCCTGACGCTCTATCTCTGCTTCAGCAATATTCTGAATATCGGACAGACCGTTGTCACCAAGCGTTTTCTCATTGATAACGAGAAGATTAAGGACCAGCTGGAGGCTAACCGGAACAAACCTCGCAAGCAGGGCGGATGGAGAGACAAATTTGAGCAGGCGATGAAGGAACAGCAGCGCATACAGGCTGAAAAGCTGAAAGAACAACAAAAAGGGAAAGGTAAAAAATAACGCTGAATCCCGATGAATATCGAAGAAACCAGGCATTCTGTCAGGGTACAGCGATGGGTAGTCATTACGTCAGTAGTGCTGTTTGCCATCAAGGTAACAGCCTATTTCCTGACCAACTCTATCGCTGTACTCACCGATGCCCTGGAAAGCACGGTAAATGTTGTCACCGGTTTTACAGGACTGTACAGTCTGAAAATGGCCGCCAGGCCGCGCGACGACAATCATCCGTACGGGCATGGCAAAATCGAACTTATTTCCGCCTCTTTCGAGGGAATACTCATACTGATTGCTGGCCTGATTATTATTTATGAGTCTGTCATCAATCTGCTGCACCCGCACGAAATCAGGCAACTGGACACCGGTATCCTCCTGATCAGTGCCACGGCTGCAGCCAACTTTTTTGTAGGTGCGTGGTGCATACGGGTGGGTAAAAAAGAGCACTCCATTGCCCTGCAGGCGAGCGGGAAGCACCTGCAGTCGGATACATGGACCACAGTGGGAATCATAGCCGGACTTTTGCTGCTTCGGCTGACCGGAATCTCCTGGATTGACAGTGCGACCGCAATCGTATTTGCCTTCATGATTATTATGGAGGGCTACAAAATAATAAGGGAAACCGTTGCAGGTATCACCGATGAGGCTGATATGGCCCTGCTGAACGAACTGGTAGAAGTGCTAAACAAGAACAAGCGCAACAACTGGGTTGATCTGCACAATCTCCGGGTGATCAAATACGGACATGTACTGCATCTGGACTGTCACCTGACAGTGCCGTGGTACTTCAATGTGAACGAGGCACACAGAGAAGTTGATGAACTGGACAAACTGATTGGTGAGCACTTTCCCCATACACTGGAAATGTTCGTACACACAGACGGGTGCGAACCAGCCGGCTCCTGCCGCGTCTGTCCGCTCACGGAATGTCCCAAACGGGAGGCAGCATTCGGCGGCCGCTTCGAGTGGACCTTTGAAAACATCACCAACAATGAAAAGCACGGCTTTCAGACCGGCTGAATGAGATCCCACAGATTACCGTATATATCTTCGAATACCGAAACGATACCGAATTCCTCTTTTGAGGGCTCACGGATGAATTTCACGCCGCGTGAGCTCCACAGGTTATAGTCCCGATAAAAATCATCGGTATGGAGGAAAAGAAATACCCTTCCTCCCGTCTGGTTCCCTACCCTGCTGAACTGTTCTTCACTGGCTGCTTTCGCCAGGAGCAGAGCACATGCAGATCCTGCGGGGGCTACCCTCACCCATCTTTTCGTCTCGCTGAGCCGCGTATCTTCCAGCAATTCAAAATCAAGCACACCGGTATAGTAATCAATGGCCTCATCATAGTCGGCCACAACAAGAGAAATCTGGAAAATACCCATCAGAACAGACACTTTATTTGAATGATTCTGATGCAAAACTACAAATTCAGAGAAATAATCCGGAAGGCACTTGTATATTCAGAAAATCTTTAAACCTTTGCTATGTTCAAACATAGTATCCAATGGGTTACAGACTAGACACCACCGGAAGAGCTCCGCTGCACAAGAGAGTGGAGCGCATGATGAGGCAGCTGATTGCCGAATCGCCCTATTGTGACGGTGAGTTTCTGCCGAAAGAGGTTGAAATTTCTGAAAAACTGGGCGTTTCCCGCAATACGGTGCGGTTTGCCATCAGTAAACTGGTGAACGAGGGTTTGCTGATTCGCAGAAAAGGCATAGGCACCCGGGTAGCCCCCAAACGCATCCCTACACGACTGGACAGCTGGTGGAGTTTCACCAGAGAGATGCAGAGTCGTGGTATTGAAGTCGTGAATTATGAAATAGATGTGCGCATTGTGCGGGCAAACGAAGAGGTTGCCGAGGTACTCCATATCAATCACGGCGTGACACTGATAGAAGTTCTGCGCCTGCGTGGTACAGAAACCGGACCGAGTCTGCTCACCATTTCCAGTTTTCATCCACGGCTGAGAATGACGGGCCACGAAGATTTCTACCGTCCCATGTACCAGATGCTCGAAGAAGACCTGGGGGTGATTGCCGCTTTCTCCAGAGAGGAGATCAGCGCCATCTCGGCTGATGAATGGCTTGCCGACAAACTGAATCTGGATGTAGGTGATCCGGTGCTTTACCGGCGCCGAATTGTCAGCGACACCGACGGACAGCTTATTGAATACAACAAGGTTTACTACAAGGGTGACGGATTCAGTTACTCCATTGATATTGCCCGGGGGTAATCATCCTTTTTCTCATTTTCAACGGAATGCCGATTCCTGTAAAAATTACTTGCATGAGATACCTTTTACCAGTTTTTCTCTTTTTCTGCAGCCTGGACACCCTGCTTTCACAGGCGCTTACCGGAAAGGTTACCTCCTCGGAGGACGGACAGCCGCTCACCGGAGTAACTGTAGCCGTGAAGGGCTCGTCGAATGGCGCCACTACCGATGCAGCAGGTACATTCACCATCAATTGTCAGAAGGGGGCGACAGTAACCTTCTCCTATACCGGTTTTCAGTCCAAAACAATCACCGCAGGCGACGAGCGAAACCTGACCGTTGTGCTCGATCCGTTGGCCTCGCTGTTGCAGGATGTGGTAATTGTGGCTTACGGAACCGTGAAAAAGAGCGATCTGACCGGTTCAGTATCTTCTATCACTTCTGAGGACCTGCTTAAGACAGCACCCGTTTCCCTCGACCAGGCCATACAGGGTCGCGCGGCGGGCGTGCAGGTTACGCAGGTGAGCGGGCGCCCGGGCGGGGAAACATCCATCCGTATTCGCGGTAGCAGCTCTGTCAATGCCGGCAACGAACCCCTGTACGTGATAGATGGAATGCTCATCACCAGCGATAACGGCCAGACCAACGCCGGTGGTATTGCCGGATCCGGCCTCAATGGTTTGTCGGCAATTTCACCCAGCGACATAGAGCGCATTGAAATATTGAAGGATGCCTCCGCAACAGCGCTGTATGGCTCAAGGGGATCCAACGGCGTAGTACTGATCACCACCAAAAGAGGCAAGGCTGGCCAGTCGGGTATGTCATTTGACTCCTATTTTGGTATCCAGCAGGTGTCAGGAAAGCTTGAAATGCTCGATGGAGAGGGCTTCGCCAATTACATCAATAATTACAGTCTGGATGCCAAGCTCCCGCTCGATGTTCGTTACCTGATTCCTGAAAACATAGGCAAAGGTACCGACTGGCAGGATGCGATATTCCGAACAGCACCCATGCAGAGCTATCAGCTGACCTCGTATGGCGGCACCGAAAACGGGCAGTATTCCATCAGCGGCGGTTACTTCAAACAGGATGGTATAATTCTGAATTCAGATTTTGAGCGATACAGCTTCAGGAGTAATCTGGACCAGAAAATTGGCAAGCGAATCAAAACCGGAAGCAGTCTGAGCGTCAGCTTTATCAAATCCAACGGCGTACTGACGGGAGCTCAGAGTGCCGGCACAGGCACCCTGCTGCCCGGTGCTACCAGTTCGGCCCTGCTCTTCCCCCCCACCCTGCCGGTACTCGATGCTACCCGCGCAGGCGGATATACCTTCCAGGACGACCGCGGCAGGAACATCGGCAATCCGGTGGCTGATGCCCGCGAAACAGACAATATTTCCAACTATGGCCGCGCCATAGCGAACGCCTACATGTCCTACTTGATTGCGCCCGGACTCACAGTCAAAGCCAGTCTTGGAGTGGACGGATTCTCATCGAAAGACAACCGTTTCGTTCCCAATTTCCTGAAAAGAGGCGAACCGAGTAATGGTTCCGCGGTAGTTGCTACTGCCGGCGGTATCAGCTGGCTCACCGAATACACGCTGAATTACAACAAATCGCTGGGGGAACGCCACAGCATTGATGCCCTTCTCGGCAACACCTATCAGGGCTTCCACTCACAGCGCCTGTTTGCCTTTTCCCTCGATTTTCCGGATAACCGAACAGGCTGGCACAGTCTGAGCGCCGGCCAGAATCCGCAGCCTGCCGGAACCGGAGAACTCACCTGGGGCATTATTTCATATCTCGGACGGGTGAACTACGCCTTCGACAACCGGATTCTGGTGACACTTACCGGCCGGGTTGACGGCGCATCCAAGTTCGGGATAAACGACAAATACGGCTTCTTTCCATCGGGCTCAGTTGCCTGGAAACTGCATGAGGAAGAGTTCCTGAAAGATATCAACTGGATATACAGCCTGAAAACACGTCTGAGCTACGGAGTTATCGGAAATCAGGAGATTTCTCCCTATTCTTCTCTGGCAACCGTGGGCGCTATCGGGCAGGGCACCTTCAACAACTCCGAGTCATACCTCGGACAAGAGCCGCTGCGTTACCCGAATCCAGACCTGCGCTGGGAAAGAACCTCCCAGTTCGATTTCGGTGTGGATGCAGAGTTTGCCAACGGACGTTTCGGGGTAACCATGGACGTATATCAGAAACAGACGTCGGATCTGCTGCTCTACACCCCGCTGCCCGCCACCTCGGGCTTTACAGGGGCACTGTACAATGTGGGCGGACTCCGCAACCGCGGCTTCGAAACAGCACTCAACTCGCACAATACCACCGGAAGGGTCAAATGGGAAACCAGTCTGAACTTCTCCATCAACCGGAACGAAATCACGGAACTCGCTCAGGAAACTGATATACCGGTCCCCGGCGTACTCACTGTGCCCAGTGGCTGGAGTATCCTGCGTGTCGGTCAGCCAATCGGAACGTTTTTCGGACTCACTTCCGACGGTATTTTCCAGTCTGACGAAGAAGCGCAGAACAGTCCGCGCCTCAAGGGACAAAATGCCAAAGCCGGTGACCGGAAATACAGGGATATCAACGGCAGAAATGCTCAGGGGGTACTTACCGGCCAGCCCGACGGAGTGATTGACGAGGCTGATCGCTCGATTATCGGCAACGCCACACCCGATTTCATCTGGGGTATGACCAACAGCGTAAGCTGGAAAAACTTTGATCTTTCTGTGTTCCTGCAAGGCGTACAGGGTGCCGAGGTGGTGAATGCCTACCTGTTTGAAATTGGCTCCCTGAACGGTGAAACCAACGTACTTCGCGAGTTTTACGAAAACCGCTGGACACCGGAAAATCCCAGTAATGAATACACCAGGGTAAATCCGTCTGAACGCAATGTATTCAGCGATGCACAGGTGGAAGACGCGTCATTCCTGCGCGTCAAGAACGTTACAATCGGTTATAACATGCCCGAAAAATTCCTGAAAAAGGTGAAATTCGGCAAATTCCGGGTGTACGGAAGCGCAAATAACCTGTACACACTGACGAAATACAGGGGCTACGACCCAGAAGTGAATGCCTTCGGTCAGAGTCACCTGCTTCAGGGAATTGATTACGGCGGATACCCACTTGCGCGCACGTTCGTGGGAGGCGTACAGATTTCATTCTGATTTCAAACATTCAATTGAAAAAACATCATGAGATATATAACAGCACTCTTGCTCCTCGCTGCCAGTTTTCTGGCATGCCGGCATCTGCTCGATGAAAACCCGAAAGATCAGGTATTTGTGGAGAATTTTTTCCAGACGGAGAACGATGCCACAGCGGCCGTCAACTCAGTATATGCCATCCTGAACGCTACCAGTTCAGCGCCCACATTCGGGGGCGTTTACTTCAGTACGTACTGGATTACCATGGGCTTGTGCTCCGATGAAATGGATAACCGGTTACCAGCCGTTGACCTCAATGAGCTGAACACATTCACCCAAAAACCGGTAAATGCCTCACTTTATGACTTCTGGGTGCTGGCATACAAAGGAATCAATAACGCCAACTTCGCCATAGAAGGTATTCCCAATATCCAGGCAACTGATACCTACAAAAACCGGCGTATCGGGGAGGCGCGCTTTCTTCGTGCCATTTTGTACTTCGATCTGACCCGCTGGTTCGGCGATGTTCCGCTGGTCGTCACACAAAACGGTGAACTCAGGCCCCCAAGAGCACCCAAGGCGCAGGTTTATGCCCAGATTATTGATGATCTGACTTTTGCCGAGCAAAATCTGCCGGAAAGCTATTCAGCCGGCGACGGACTCGGCAGAGCCACCCGCGGCGCAGCTTCAGGTATGCTGGCAAAGGTGTACCTATACAACGGTGAATGGCAAAAATGCGTGGATCAGTGCAATAAAGTCATCAGTTCAGGCAAGTACGGACTGTTTCAGGACTATGCCGATGCGTTCCGAATTCCGAACGAGAACGGCAAAGAGACCCTGTTCAGCATCGGATTTGGCACAGCCAACAACAGCATTTCATTCTGGGAAGCAGGTCAGTTCAACGTCAGGCTGTTGCCTCGTGAACTGAAAGGACAGATTCCGGGTGTGAATGCTCAAGGCTGGCAGGTGGCCACGCAGGCACTGTACGACAGCTATAATGCGCAGGATCGCCGCCGCGAGGTTACACTGCTCACCCGGATCAACAACCAGGACGGAACCACCACTACAGTGGAGCCGCACTTCCAGAAATACTGGGACCGGGTAAACGAACCACTGGCCGGCAATACAGACCACGACTTCCCGTACCTGCGCTATTCCGATATACTGCTCATGAAGGCAGAGGCACTGAACGAACTGAATAACGGTCCCACCAGTGAAGCTTACGATGCTGTTAATCAGGTACGCAGGCGCGCCCGATTCAACGGGACAGCAGAATTGCCTGTCCTGCCCGATTTGCAGGGATTGGCGTATCAGTCGTTCAGGGATGCCCTGCTCAACGAACGGCGCTGGGAATTCGCAGCGGAAGGTCACCGGTGGTTCGACCTGACCCGCTTCGGAAAGCTGGAAGCTCTGGTGCCTGTTGCCAAAACCGGTGTACAACCTCAGCCATTCCACTACCTCTTCCCGGTTCCCCAGACCGAAATTGACCTGAACCAGAATCTTCTCCCGCAGAACCCGGGATATTAAAACCAGCTATTATGCCTGTAGTTGCCATGGATCTGGGTGGTACCCGGATTAAATTCGGACTGATTGATGAAGGGAAACTGGTATCAACAGCCAGTATCGTTGTCCCTTCCAGCGAGCATTTCGCTGCTGTGCTCCCCGATATAGAACGTCAGATTGATACTATGTTGCAGGAAGGTGGCTACGATACGCTGCAGGGAGTTGGCATGGCGTTCCCGACGATTGTGGACAGCGACAACATGAAGCTACTCTACAAGTACGTGAAGTACAACGATGCCAACGATCTGGATCTGAAGGGTTGGGCACGTAGCAAATGGAATGCGCCGCTGGCCATGGAAAACGACGCCCGGGCAGCACTTGTGGGCGAATGGCAGTACGGAGCCGGACAGGGTTCCGACAACCTCGTGATGATTACCATTGGTACAGGAGTTGGTTCAGCTGCCCTGATGAACGGCCGCCTCCTCAAGGGAACCAACTACCTGGCGGGCAATATTGGCGGACACCAGATTATCCGCTTCGACGGGATACAATGCAATTGCGGCAATACCGGCTGTCTGGAAAGCGAAGCATCATCGTGGGCTCTGCCCGATATACTGAAAAAGCACCCCGGTTACGCTGGAAGCGCTTTCGATACCGGAGCAGAACGTCCCGATTTCGAGGCGGTATTCAGACTGGCGGGTGCCGGAGATTCATTCGCCATTTCTGTCAGAAACCGCTGCATGGACGTGTGGTTCAACGGAATCCTCAACCTGATTTTTTCGTTTGATCCGGAAAAAGTCATTATCGGCGGCGGTGTCATGCACAGTGCCGACGTGATTCTTCCCTACATACAGCACAAAATTGATCATGCTTCCTGGCTGCCAGCCAATACGGCGCGGATGGTGGCAGCGCAACAGCCAGACTGGGCAGGCGTTCTCGGTGTCGGCTATCTGGCTGGCAAAACAAGTCTTTAATCACAAAAAATTCCATTTTGACACCCAACTACGATAAACAACCCAAAATCAGCATAGAAGGATTTGCAAGCCATTGTCTGGCTGGCTGGAGCAATATTGTCCGGCATCTGGGCCAGCAGCCGGTCGGGAGCAAAAATCCTGTCATCGTTATCGAAACATACCCGGGTGTGCGCGACGCAGAAATACTGAAAGCCATTCGGGAAGACCTGAAGCCGGACACCCTCATAATGGCGTCGGATGCCTGGCTCAGCGCGGAAGAAATTGATGCCCTCACCTACCCCGACGTAACCGACGACCGTATTTTCGGTTATATGACCCGCCTGACCATTGACCAGTTCTTTGATCAGAAAAAACTGGAGGCTCTCAAAAGTCAGCTGAATACCAGGGAGGGACTGACCGTCGTTTACGGGACAGGCGCATCACTCGTTTGCAATCACCCCGATTTACTGGTTTACGCCGACATGGCGCGCTGGGAAATTCAGTTGCGCATGCGCAGGGGCGAGGTTTCGAACCTCGGTGTGGACAACCGCGGACTGGAATTTACCAGAATGTACAAGCGGGCGTATTTTGTTGACTGGAGGGTAGCCGACAGACTGAAAAAATTGCTGATGCCCCGGATGGACTTCCTGCTGGATACGAACGAGGCAGAATCGCCGCGCCTGATATCTGCGGAGGCATTCAGGACAGCACTTGAACAGACCGCACGAAGACCTTTCAGGGTAGTTCCCTTCTTTGACCCCGGCCCCTGGGGCGGACAGTGGATGAAGGAGGTGTGTAATCTGGACCGGTCGCAGGTCAATTTCGCCTGGTGTTTCGACTGTGTGCCGGAAGAGAACAGCCTGCTCTTTGATTTCGACGGTATCACGGTCGAAATGCCATCCATTAATCTGGTTTTCTTTCAGCCGGAAAAGCTGCTTGGCGAAAATGTACATGCCCGGTTCGGTGCAGAATTTCCCATACGCTTCGATTTCCTGGATACCATGGACGGGGGAAATCTCAGTCTGCAGGTACACCCTACCAACGAATACATCCGCGAGCATTTCGGCATGTATTACACCCAGGACGAAAGTTATTATATGCTGGATACAGGCGAAGACGCCTGTGTTTACCTCGGACTGAACGAGGATGCTGACCCGGAGCAGATGATCCGGGAACTGGAAGAGGCACAGCAAGGTGGTGCGCCATTCGATGCAGACAAACATACTGCCAGGTGGCCGGTAAAGAAACACGATCATGTGCTTATTCCCGCTGGCACCATCCACTGCTCTGGCAAAAACAGTATGGTACTGGAAATCAGTGCCACTCCGTATATCTTCACTTTCAAGTTGTGGGACTGGGGCCGTCTGGGACTCGACGGCCTGCCGAGAGCCATCAATATTGGCCACGGTGAAAAAAACATCAACTGGAACCGAAGGGAACAGTGGGTGCGCAAACACCTGTTGAACCGAACGGAAAAAATTGGCGAGGGAGATGGCTGGACAGCCGAAAGGACCGGACTGTATGAATCCGAGTTTATCGAGACGCACCGTCACTGGTTCACCCGGACAGTTACACATCATACACAGGGCAACCTGAATGTACTGAATCTGGTAGAAGGCCGGGAAGCTGTTGTGGAAAGTCCGGCCGGTGCCTTCGAGCCATTTGTGGTACACTACGCCGAAACATTCATCATTCCCGCTTCTGTGGGCGAATATACCATCAGACCGTGGGGAGAAGCCACCGGCACCCAATGCGCTACAATCAAGGCCTTTGTAAGGCCCTGAAATATCTGTTAACAAACAACCTTCTGTAACAACATGAGCAGTCAGGACACCACCAACATGCGCACCGTTTATATGCTGACCGCCGTGGCAGCACTCGGCGGACTACTATTCGGATACGATACGGCCGTCATCTCCGGGGCTATTGGATATCTGAAAACCCGATTCGAACTGTCGGCCGTCATGACAGGATGGGCAGCATCCAGCGCCATCATCGGCTGTATTTTCGGCGCCATGTTCGCAGGCTGGGCCAGCGACAAATTTGGAAGAAAGAAAGTCCTGATTCTGACTGCCATACTGTTTCTCATATCTGCCATAGGCGCGGCAGTTCCCGAAAGCCTGACGCAATTTGCTGTGTTCCGGTTTATTGGCGGACTCGGAATAGGGGCGGCCTCCATGGTTTCACCACTGTACATCACCGAGCTGGCACCCGCCTCCATTCGGGGCAAACTTGTTTCGTATTACCAGCTGGCCATTGTAATAGGCATACTGGTTATCTTCTTTGTCAATACCCTCATTCAGGCATCGGGTGATGAAGCCTGGAATGTAGCTTACGGATGGCGCTACATGATGGCCTCCGGCATACCTCCGGCCCTTCTGTTTCTTGTTTCACTGCTCACGGTACCCGAGAGTCCGCGCTGGCTGTGTCGCGTGGGAAGGGAGGAGGAAGCGCTCGCTATTCTGGCAAAAATCAACGGTCCCGGTCGTGCAGGTGAAATACTGAACGAAGTCAGGGAAACCCTTCACGAGGAACAGGGTACATTGAGAGAGCTGTTCACGGGCAGGTTCAAAAAAGCTATTTTCGTGGGTATTGTGCTGTCGGTATTCTCGCAAGTGCAGGGTATCAATGCTATTATGTACTACGCCCCTGAAATCTTCAAGGCAGTGGGTGCGGGCACCGATGCCGCCTTTCAACAGACTGTCATTGTAGGAATAATCAATGTGCTGTTCACCTTTGTTGCCATACAGTGGGTAGATAAATGGGGCCGAAAAACACTGCTTCTCTGGGGAGGCGCAGGCATGGGAATCAGTCTGCTCCTCGTCGGTATGGCCTTTAATTACGGCTGGACGGGCTACGGACTCCTGATTTGCATCCTGCTGTACATCGCCAGCTTCGCTGCCTCTTACGGACCAGTCACCTGGGTGATTATTTCAGAGATCTTCCCCATAAAAATGCGGGGAGTAGCCATGTCGGTAGCTACATTCGCCCTGTGGGTAGCCGTGTATATTGTCACCCAGCTGTTTCCGGTACTGCTCGAACAGGCCGGCCCCGCCAATACCTTCTTCCTGTTCTGCGCCATGTCGGCCCTCGCTTTCCTGTTTGTCATGAAACAAACACCGGAAACGAAAGGCCGTACCCTGGAGGAAATCGAAAAATCCTGGTAAAACTGAAAAAATGCAACTCACTCACCGATATCTCCTGCTACTTGCGCTCCTGACCGCGTGCGCGCACACGTACGCACAGCGACGGCCTGTTGATTACGTAGATTGCATGATTGGCAATCACGACAGTCGCTGGATGCAGTTCCCCGGCGCATCCATGCCTTTTGGCATGGTCAAACTCAGTCCCGACAACCAGCGGCAGGGCTGGAAGGCCGGGTACGAGTACAATATTGAAAATATAGCCGGTTTCAGCCATATTCACTCCTGGACCATGGACGGACTCCTGATGATGCCTACCACAGGTCCGCTGCAGATCGTTCCCGGAGACGAACAGGATCCAGATGGCGGCTACCGCTCAAGAATCAGGCACGAAAGAGAAACAGCAGTGCCGGGTTACTACTCCGTATTTCTGGAAGATACCAAAATAAAAGCAGAGCTGACCGCCACCACCCGTGCGGGCTTCCAGCGGTACACCTTCCCTAAATCCGACAATGCGAGGATAATGATTGACCTGCAGATTGACTCGGAATACGGAACCGAACTCACAGATGCGCACATTACAAAAGTAAGCGACAGAGAAATAGAGGGCTATACCAACCAGCAGAGTCACCGGGGTGCCGGCTGGAACGAATACCAGCTCCATTTTGTAATCCGATTCAGCAAACCCTTCGGCGCACTCAACGGCTGGAACAGAAACGGGGTTCAGCGCGATGTTCAGAAACTGCATTCCGGCTGGGATCACAGCGATTTTGGGGCATTCGTCGAGTTTAAAACCAGACAGGATGAGCAGATTCTGGTTCAGACAGGCATTTCCTTTGTCAGCATCGAACAGGCCCGGCTCAACCTGGATACCGAAATTACGCTGCCCTTTGGCTGGAATTTTGATGCAGTTTACACAGACGCAGGCGAAAAATGGAACAACCTGCTCAGCGCTATTCAGGTAAAAGGGCGCGATGAAACTGACCTGAAGAAGTTCTATACCAACCTGTACAGGGTATATGCAGGCCGAACAATTTACAGCGATGTAAACGGCAAGTACGTGGACATGTTTGAAAAAGTACAGCAGCTGAAAAACTCCGATTTACCCATGTACGGAGGCGATGCTTTCTGGAATACCTTCTGGAACCTCAATCAGGTCTGGACGCTGGTTACCCCCGAAATTGCCGACAAGTGGACAGCTTCCCTGCTGGAATTTTACGACAAGGGCGGCTGGCTGTGCAAGGGCCCTGAAGGACTCGAATACTCCGGTATCATGGTCGCCTCACATGAAATTGAGCTCATTGTGAGCAGTTACCAGAAAGGCATTCACCGCTATTACGACCCCGAGCACGCCTGGAAGGCCATGTATCACAACCAGACAGAGCAGGGAATTGCACATCCCGGCGGCGGATTTGCCGGCAACCGCTGGCTCGACAAATACCTGAAATTCGGTTACGTTCCTCACGATTACGGACCTGTATCCAATACCCTGGAGTATGCTTTCGACGACTGGGCCGTATCCCAGATGGCAAAATCACTGGGTAAAATGGATGACTACTGGTACTTTAAAAGACGGGCCCACAATTATCTCAATATTTGGGATTCAACAACCGGTTACATGAACATGCGTCAGGCTGACGGAAACTTCAAGCAGCCTTTCGAAAAATACTGCTGTTCCACTTTCCTCGGACAAGGCTGGGTGGAAGGAAATGCATGGCAATACAGCTGGTTCGTACCGCACGATCTGAAAGGCCTCATCAAACTGATGGGTAAAGACGAGTTCAACCGCAGGCTGGAAGAGGGCTTCGTAACCTCCCGGAAATGGAAGTTCAACTCGGAATACACCGATGAGAACAGTCTGCTCGCCATGGGTGTACTCCCCATCAATCACGGCAATCAGCCCAATATGCAGGCTGCTTACCTGTTCAATTACTCTGGAAAGCCCTGGCTCACGCAGAAATGGGCCCGTGAAATCATGGATGTATTTTACGGCAGCGGTCCACTGGACGGCTGGCCCGGCGACGAAGATCAGGGTCAGATGGGTGGCTGGTATGTCATGAGCGCCATGGGCCTGTTTGAAATGCGCGGCGGGTGCGATGTGGATCCGGTTTACGAACTTGGAAGTCCAATATTTGACGAGGTTGTAATCAGACTCGATCCCGCCTATTATCCCGGCGGCTTGTTCACAATTGAAACCATCAACAACTCAAAGGAAAACCGGTATATTCAGTCGGCCACCCTGAACGGAAAACCGCTCACCAAGCCCTGGTTTTATCACCGGGAACTGGTGGCAGGAGGCAAGCTGTCTATCGTGATGGGACCCGAACCCAACGAAAAATGGGGAAGCGGAGAAAACGATGCTCCGCCCTCCATGTCCGACGAGAACTGATAAAGCATGATACAACGGATTGCCATACTGTACCTCTGTTTGCTGATCTGCGCCTGCAGTCAGCCAGACAAACTGTTCCGCCTCCTGGAGGCTGAACGGACAGGCGTACATTTCGCAAATACCGTTTCAGAAGGCGATAGTCTCAATATCCTGAATTACGTTTACTACTACAACGGAGGCGGAGTGGCACTCGCCGATCTGAACGGGGATGGCCTCGACGACATCTTCTTTACCGGCAATGAAACATCCTGCAGACTGTATCTGAATGAAGGAAAACTGCACTTCAGGGATGTGACCCGCGAAGCCGGACTTGAGACGCGCGACTGGTGTACGGGCGTATCCGTGGCTGATGTGAATAGCGACGGCAAACCTGATCTGTACGTGTGTACTGCAGGTTTCCCCGATCCGGAAAGAAGGAAAAACAGGCTTTTCATCCAGCAGGAACCCCGCCAGGGAATTCCCTTTTTCAGCGATGAGGCAGCCATACGCGGCGTAGCAGATGCCAGTTACTCCACTCAGTCGGCCTTTTTCGATTTTGACAGGGATGGCGATCAGGATCTGTATGTCATGAACCACGCCAACCAGCGGGAATCGGTGAATACACCCGCCAGAAAAAAGACCCGCGGAGAAGGTGCCAGCAACGACCACTTCTATGTAAACGACGGAACCGGGCGCTTCACCGAACATTCATTGCAACTCGGAATCAATACAGAAGGATATGGCCTGGGTCTGGCCACCGGCGACCTCAACGCAGATGGCTGGGAAGATATATATGTCTCCAATGATTTCATTTACAACGACTTGTTATGGATTAACCTGCAGGGAAAAGGGTTTGTCAACCTGATTGACTCCTTCATGTATCACCAGTCGTACAACGGTATGGGCTGCGACCTCGCAGATATTAATAACGACAGCCGGCCCGACCTGGTCGTGATGGATATGCTGCCTGAAACCACCCGGGGACGCAAGAAAATGATTGGTGACCTCACCTGGAGCAAGGCTGAACTGATAGAACAGGCGGGTTATGCACCGCAGTATATGCGCAATACCCTCCAGCTGGCTGCTGACGGACAGACCACGGGTGAAATCACGTACTGTGAAATCGGACAGATGGCCGGAATATCAGCCACCGACTGGAGCTGGGGCCCTCTGCTTGCCGATTTTGACAACGATGGTTGGAAAGACCTGTTCATCAGCAACGGCTACTACCGGGACATCGGCGACAAGGATTTTATTGATTATACCAATAACCTGTTCATGTTCAGAAGCCGGGAGGAGACAGACCGGCAGATGATTCCCGAAATCAGGAAGCAAGCAGCGCGGCGACTGCCGAACAGCATGTTCAGAAACAAGCAAGATCTTGGTTTCGAACCAGCATCATCCCTTTGGGGTATCACAGAGCCCTCCTGTTCAAACGGCGCTGCCTACAGCGACCTCGATAATGATGGAGATCTCGATCTGGTGGTGAACAACCTGAATGAAACAGCTTTTATTTATGAGAACAGGACGAATGAAATACTGAAAAACAATTTTTTAAAAATAAAAAATAACAATAATACCACAGTATCCCGTGTGCGTGTGAGCGCGGGCGGGAGTACACAGGAAGTTGCTGCGCAGCGTTCACGCGGTTTCATGTCAGCAGTGACAGGTGTTTTTCACTTCGGTCTGGGGAAATCTGTCGCGGCAGACTCGGTTGAAATTACTTTCTCGGACGGGAAACTACAGAAACTGTATCAGGTTGCAGCCGGTCAGACTGTCCTGGCCGATTATACCGCGGCGATGGCGGTCAACAAGCCTGAAATCGGTGAGTTACCAACCTGGTTTGCGCCGGCAAAAGAGGGGGCGGTTTTTGAATTTCTGCATTACGATGATCCATTCAGCGATTTCCAGTACCAGCCACTGCTACCCCATCGCCTGACAGAGCAAGGCCCTGTGCTGGTCACCGGCGATTTAAACGGCGACGGCCTCGACGACTGTTTTGCGGGTGGAGGAAAGGGTCGGCCAGGAATAGTTTACCTGCAGAAATCAGGGGGTGGCTTTCTGTATCGCCAGCTCGAAACCATGCCTCCTGCGGGTAAATGTACCGACGCATGCATTTTCGACGCCAACGGCGACGGGCTGAACGATCTTTATCTGGTGTTCGGGGGCAACGAGTGGCCCGGCGGAGACACCGTTTACCAGGATCGCCTGTATCTGAATCATGGCGACGGACAGCTGATCAGAGATGCACAGGCACTTCCCGGGATGCACAATCCGAAATCATGTGCAGCTGCCGCCGACTTTGATCTGGATGGCGACCTGGATTTGTTTGTGGGCGGGTTCACCGTGCCCTACCGCTATCCGGTAGCTGCCAGAAGTTATTTGCTGAGAAATGACAAGGGCACGTTTACCGATGTTACCAGTATTTGGTGTACATTACTTGAAAAGCCGGGAATAGTCACGGACGCTGAATGGACTGACCTGGATAATGACAAACGTCCGGATCTGATAATTGCGGGAGAATGGATGCCGGTTTCTGTTTTTTCGAATGATGGCAGCAAACTGGCAGAAAAGTCCATACCGGGAACAAGTGGCTGGTGGCGTACACTGTCAATCTGTGATGTTAACCTCGACGGTCTGCCGGATATTCTGGCGGGCAACTGCGGTCAAAACATGCGCTACCATGTTTCAAAAGAACTGCCACTCATCCTGTATTCCGCAGATTTTGACGGAAACGGGAGTCCAGACCCGATTATATGTACCATTGAAGACGGAGAAACACCGATAGCCCAGCGACAGGAGCTCCTGAATCAACTGAGCGGAATCGGATCGAGATATCCGCGCAATGCCGCATATGCTGCAGCCACTGTGCAGGATATTTTCGGTAAAGAAAAAGTGGAGAAAGCCTGGAAAGGTGTGTGTGAAACTACACAAACAACGTGTTTTTTGAATGACAGGGGCAAATTCACGGCGATCCCCCTACCCTTTCCGGCCCAGACTGCACCAGTGAGAGATATCCTCTCCGGCGACTTCAACAGAGACGGGAAACCGGACCTGATCATTACCGGAAATTCGCGTGCACCCGTACCCGCATGGGGCGTACAGGATGCCCTGAGAGGCCTCGTGCTTACAGGCGACGGGAGTGGCTTGTTCTCGGCAGTTTCTGTCCGCTCATCAGGATATTATACCGATGGCACGGGAAGCAGTCTGGCAATACTTCACACACCGGACAAACAACTCCTTCTGACCGGCCTTGTCAACCGGGAAATCTGCATTTTTGAGTCAATACTGAAATAAATGAATCCCCTGAAACAAACAACAAAGTCTTTTTTTAACGCATTAATTTTTTAACATGAAACTCAAGAGTTCACTTTCGTTCCTGCTCGCCGGCGTGGCGATGTCAACAGCGCTCTGGTTTACAGCTTGCAAAAAAGAGGAAAAAGCAGCTCCGGTGATCACACTGTCTGCTTCTACTTACACGGGCAAGATTGGCACCACAGCTACCACTACCGCGACTATCACTGCTGAGGCTGGTCTTCGCGCACTCCGTATCACCAAGTACAATGGCGTCACAGTTGATGCTACCTTTGGCACTAACGGTACGGAAACGTACAATCACAGCGATCACACACTGAACTACGTACTGACTGACGAAGGTCTGACAGCACCGGTGCGCTTCAAATTCGAAGCAGAAGACAACGAGGGCAAGGTAACAACAGCCGACTTCATCGTTACTACGGAAGTAAGCGTGCGCTACCTGCTCACTACTTACAACTGGCAGTGGAAATCAAAGCTTGGCAAGTGCCTCGACAGCGATCCCGAGTCTGAGCAGATTGTTGACTGCGAGAAGGACAACTACTTTGTGTTCAACACGAATGGTACCTTCAAACTCGAGTATGGCCCCATCACCGGTGGCACAGGCTCCTGCCAGTTCGACGGTTTCCGTACAGGCGACACCTGGACGCTGAATGCCGACGAGACAGAACTGACCCTCAAATCACCGAGTATATTCGACCCGAATGATATACTCGTTGAGGTGTACAAAATCTCTGAATTTTCCAACACAGCTATCAAATCAAAGCAGACTATTGATCTGAGCGTATTTGGTTGCGTTATTTACGACTGGAAATTCGAGTGGAGTGCCAAGCCGAAATAGTCGTTTCGACTAGCGGATGAGAAGAAAGAGGCTGTCTCACAAGTAAAGCTGTGAGGCAGCCTTTTTTTTGTTTTTATATCCGAAGTTAGTTTTAACTTTGAGTATGGCTACGACAAAGGATAAAAAGCGGCACAGCACCGTGACATTCAAGCCCTATACACAACATCAGGGCATGCTGTTTATGCCAAGTTTTGAGGATTTGATTCCAAAGGATCACATTGTACGTCTGGTTAGTCGTGCGATAGATGGGATGCAACTGGATACGCTACTAAACGCCTATGAAGGTGGAGGCGCGAGCAACTATCATCCCAAGATGCTGCTCAAAGTTTTGGTTTATGGTTATATTGACAAGTTGTATTCTTCACGGAGATTGGAGAAGGCGACCCGAGAGAACGTAAATTTCATGTGGTTGACGGGCCTTCGGACGCCGGATCACAATACGATCAACCGCTTTCGCAAAGGGCAACTGAAGGATACGGTGAAGGACGTATTTGCTGCGGTCTTGCTTTTGTTGTTAGAAGAAGGTTTGGTTCGATTGGAAGATTATCATCTGGATGGGACGAAGATAGAGAGTGCTGCGAACCGTTACACCTTTGTATGGGCTAAGTCAGTGTCAGGGCACAAGGCGCGTCTTTTGGCCAAGATAAATACCCTGTTGGATCAAATTGAAGCAGAGAATGATCGTGAAGATGCAGAAGCAGCAAGGGAAGAAAGGGATAAGGCCTCCGGTTCACGTCCACCGGTAGAGGATTCTGGACGTTTAGCCCAGACGATTGCGGATTTAAATGAGCAATTGAAAGAGCGTCTCCCCCAAGACAAGAGCCTTCGGCGCAAGATGAATGTGTTGCAGGACAAGCACTTGGATAAGCTGCTTGAATATGAAATGCATGAGGAAAAACTGAATGGCCGCAATTCCTATTCGAAGACAGACGAGGATGCCACGTTTATGCGGATGAAGGATGATCATATGCAAAACGGGCAATTGAAGCCTGCTTATAACGTACAGATTGGCACTGAAAATCAATTCATTGTCAATTATACGCTACATCAGAGTCCTAATGACATGCCAGTACTTAAGGATCACCTGGAGGATACCAAAGAACAGCTGGCCTCTATTGGTTACCCTCTGCCCAAGCGGGCAAGCGCCGATGCGGGTTATGGCTCGGAAGAAAACTATGATTACCTGGAAGCGGTGGGGATGGAAAACTATGTGAAATACCCTGGATTTTATCAGGAGCAACGTAAAGCAGTGATCAATGATCCCTTCCGGACAGAGAACTTGCACTACAATATTGAGGAGGATTACTTCGTCTGTCCCATGGGGCAACGCCTGACCTATCAGTATACAACTAAAACAAAGAGCAAGAATGGCTACCAATCTTCTGTGCGCAATTACAAGGCCCAACGTTGTACCGGATGCCCGTTACGCGGAGCCTGTCACAAAGCCCAAACCAATCGTATTATTCAGATTAACCCCAATTTAAAGAGACATAAGAAACAGGCTCATCAGAATTTATGGTCGATTCGAGGTATCTACCTGCGACGAAAACGGAGTATAGAACCCGAGCCAGTCTTTGGACAAATCAAGTGGAACCGGGGATTCAAACGGTTTTTACTCCGAGGGTTGCCCAAAGTTACCTGCGAGTTCGGTCTGGTGGCCATCGCTCACAACCTCAAAAAGATGTGGACGAAGCTGCAGCAAGCCCATGTTGTGCCCAATCCACCGGTTTTACCACCCGGATTCGCTCAAAAACTCGAAGAAATAGCACAAATAGCCATTTTGGGCTATTTTGAACCTCTCCTTCGCCCTGTAGCGCCATGTTACAGAAAATTACAATTCGCAACAGAAAACCAGTAAATGTGAAAGAGGCTGTCTCACGTCGTTACTTGTGAGACAGCCTCTTGTTTTTTATACCCAAGCGGGTAAATCCCTATTTTACCAATACAATGATTCTCGAGGTCCTGACACCACCCGCACTGATCATCACATGGTAAAGACCATCTGTAAAGCCGGACAGTGATATTGCAAGCCGGGTATCCCCCTCAGAATACTGTGTCAGCACTTTTCTTCCCTGCATATCGAATATCTGAACGTCTGCTTCCTCCCCTGACAGTTCGTCGGGAAGCGTAATGGCAATCCAGCCGCTGGTAGGGTTCGGGAATATCCGGATGGCATCTGCCAGACCCGGAGCATCCGTGGCGGAGGTATTGCTGATGGTGAAAGTACGTGTTATGGAACAGTCGTTGTCGTCTGTTACAACCAGTGTATATTCACCTGCAGGTGATCCGGACAGATCCTGTGCGGTTGAAACCTCCAGTCCGTTCAGCAGCCAGGAGTATGTGAGTGGAGGTAATCCGCCGCTGACATCAACCAGTACGGCACCAATAGTCTGGAAATTGAAATCATTGATGACCGTATCAACATCCACCACAATCTGTGGGAATATGGTTACTTCAAATGAGCAGTTACCTGTGTTTCCATTGGCATCTGTGTACGAGTAAGTGTTCGTGGTGGAACCAACCGGGAATACCGACCCAATGGGTAGTCCGGCCACCAGGTTGAAGCTGCCGCCGAGACTCAGACAGTTGTCGGAAGCTGTCGGCGCCTGATATACCACCTGACGATTTTCATAACACAATGCCAGACTGGGTGGGCAAATCAGAGACGGAGCGCTGTTATCAACGATAGTGACGGTGATCGTGTCTCGCGTAACATTTCCAGAGTTGTCAGCAGCAATAACAATAACCTGATGATCACCCAGTTGTGCACAGTTAAACTCGTTGGGGGAGGCCGTAAAGGAACCGAAACCACAATTATCGGAAATCTGTACATTCAGATTTTGCTGAGTCAGGAATACATTCCCCTCAGGACCGATGGGTACCTCGGTATTATCTGCCACCAAAACCGGTGGAATCTGATCTGTAGAGGTGATGGTAACCGATACTGACGCTGTACAACCGTTGTCATCAGTGGCAACGGCGCTGTAAACGCCGGCTTGCAGCCCGACTGCCGTGAATCCGGATTGACCGACACTCCACAGAACGGAGGGACTTCCGGTACCGCCCAATACTGAAACTGCCGCTGCACCTTCAAAAAAATCAGCACAGGAAGTAGGCGTATTGGAGGCCTCCAGGACGAGCAACACGGGTGGACTAACCAGTTCCACCGGCACTACAGCCAGACATCCGGCCTCATCTGTCACCGACACATAATTTGTACCACCTGGCAGATTGCCCGCCGACGCAATAGTGGAGCCATTACTCCACAGGTAGGCATACTGTCCGCCGGAACCGCTGATCAGCACCGTGGCCGAGCCATCGGATGAGTTTGAACAGCGCGGATTCGTGATCAACAAATCTGCAGTCAAATTGCACAGACCGGCCTGTACATCTACCACCTGAACATCTTCGCAGCCATTTTCATCAACCACAGAGACAGTATAGAGGCCGGGTTCCAGGTTGGAAACAGACTGATCTGTGGACCCGTTACTCCAGTTATACATATAAACTCCAACACCACCGGTTGGATTGGCCGTAGCCGAACCATCGAAAATATTCGAACCGGTAGTAGCAGTACCAACGGCATTTGCCTGAAGTCTCGATGGTTCAGTCACCTGGAACGTCTGCACTTGCTGACAGTTCAGACTGTCTGTCACAGTGACAGAGTACTGTCCTACCGGAAGAAAATTGATGGATGTAATTGAATCGCCGGTGCTCCACAGAATATTGACAGGATTTGCACCTCCCTGAATATCCAGGATGGCTTCACCGTTATTCAGTCCGTTACAGCTTACGCTTCTGACAACCAGCTGGGTTTCCAGTGTACAGTTTACTCCATTCACGTTGACTGTCTCAAAAGCGGTACATCCGGCAGCGTCAGTGACAGTTACAGTGTAGGCACCGGGCAGTAAACCCGTCAGTATGGCGGTCGAATCGCCGTTACTCCAGTGAAAGGTGTAACCGGGTACACCGCCGGATGGAGATGCCGTGGCCGTACCATCAGCAGCGCCTGCGATCAGCTGATCAGTTCCGGAGGTATTTGGGTCAACAGCTGACGGGGAATTCACAACCGCTGTTACCGTTGCACTACATCCCTCTCCATCAGTAATCGTTACAACATAAGTTCCGGCGCTCAAACCAGCATTCGTCTGGGTGGAGGCACCATTATTCCAAAGATACGAATACAGGCCGTTTCCACCACCCGGAACAGCCATGATGCTGCCGTCCTGAGAATCAGCACAACGGGCATCGGTCACATCCGCTGCTTCTGCTGTGACGGGACCATACTGATATACCGTGAAACTGGCGGTACTGGAACAGCCGTTGGTCGTGTTAATCACAACAGCACTGTAATCGCCGGGGACAGTCACAGGTAAAAACGCCTGGTTTCCCGTAGAAGTCGTGCCACCACCCGGAAGTGTCCATTGATGTGAAAGTACGACCGGATTACCGGTGCTTGTAGCAAGCAGATTAATGGTAGAATTGTCGCAGTTGAGATGATTGGTAACTCCGAGGACTGTCCCGGGAGGGGTTGTGTTGAGCACAACCTGTGTTACTGCAACAGATGAGCAACCATTCGGTGCAGATACTGTAATATGGTAATCTCCGAGCTGGGTAGTTGTTGGACTGGCCAGATTAGAAACAAATCCATTGGGGCCCGTCCAGGCAAAGGTAACACCGGGTACCGGCGAGCTCGCGCTGATTGTTGCAATATTCCGATTACAGGTGATGTCGCCGCCTGTGACAGCGACAGCGGGTGGATTTGCATCATTTACGACCTGTACACTGCCGGTATTGGTGCAACCGGTTTCGCCGTTGGTAATTGTTACATTGTACGTTCCAGCTACATTTACAGTCGGATTTTGCTGGGTTGACACAAATCCGTTGGGACCATTCCATACAAAAGCGGGTGCATCCGCATCCGTGATGAGTCTGATCGTCAGATTCGGATTGGTACAGGTGTAGGCACCGCCTGTCAGGTTGACGGAGGGCGGTGTCACGCGCGGGCGCACAACAGCATTGGATACACGGGTACATCCGTTATGCAAGTCGGTTACACGAAGGGAATAAGTGCCGGGAGCGTTTACGGTGGGTGTGAGTGTAGTGGCGCCGGATACGATATTTCCGCCAATGAGAGTCCTCCAGAAATAGGAGTAATTGGGTCCTGTTGAACCCGACCCGTCCAGTTGTACTTCAGTGACAATACAGGTGAGTACTTTGTCCGGACCGGCGTCTGCAAGGGGCGGTGTCAGATTGCCCGGCACCTCAAAGATGGCAGTATCACGGCAGGCTACACCTCCTATGAAGTTTTGAACAATAAATGCATACTGCCCGGGCCTGTCGGCCACCGCTGTGATGCTGTTACTGATTACCTGACCATCGGGGTTGAGCCATTTGTAGGATACAGTATTTCCGGTGGTGGAACCCACCCCGGAGAGCGGGACAGAAGTGACAGCGCAGGTGATAGTATCTGGCTGTTGAACCACCGCTTTGGCAGGAATCCTGACGAGGGTGAAATTCACGATACTGTCACAGCCGAAATGAGAGATGAGTGTTTCCTGAAACTGACCTGTTTCGCAGTAAGTTAGGCCATTAATTTCATAACATTCGTCCTTGCATAGATATTTCACGGGCAGGTTGACCTGATTTAACGGCAATACCCTGAGCGTCTGTCTCACCACACTGTCGCATCCGATATAGGAATCGTAAGGAGTAGAAGTAAGGGTGTAAACCCCGGGGGCGGCGAGGATTGTATGCGGTTCCTCCGGCCATTCGTACGGAATCTGCTCGTAACATACAATTTCATTGGGCAGAACAGTCGGGGGAATGGGTACATTTGATACAGCAAAACATCTGGTTACCGGAGCCGAGCAGGCATTCGATACAGATACGCATACATTGCCTCCCGCATTTCCGAAAGTTACTTCGACGGAATTGTTATTGCCGGTTGCCGGCAAGGTGACCACGTTGGTGCCTCCGTTAATTTTTGCACCGGCAGGAGCCGACCAGGTGTAAGATACAGCATTGTCCACCGGAGGAATAGAATAGGTATCTGTACCCTGTGGACAAACCGCAGGATTTCCGGTTATCTGGTCAACGGGACCCAGTGGCGGCGCTACGGTGGATCCACTGATCACTGAAATGGTATAGGGGCACATGGAGCCGTTGTAGCCGTCAACGACCAGCTGATAGCGACGACCCACTACAAGTCCGGCAGCCTGAACGATAAACGCGCCTGCGGGATTCAGAAAAACTGGTCCCGGGACACATGAGATGGTGGTCAGGCAATTGTCAAGAACGGCAGCTTCCAGTCCGGTACCTGTTGTGCAGGTTCCCGGAGTGATGGCAAACAGGATATTGGTACTTCCTGCGATAAAGCCGAACCAGTTGGGATTTTCCACCACCAGATCACCCTGGCAGAGAGCCGGGTGAAAACCGGGTGGTGCGACAATGGAGGTGTTTCCTGTCACACCGTTCAGATCACAGTTGATACAGGTGGCGGCACAACTGTTGGCAAAAGTCTGAGGTGGCTGACAGGAAAAAAGTCCCTGAGCAGAAAGCCCGGCGATACCTGTCAGCAATAGTGAAAATGTGAAAATGAGCCTGTTGAGCATAATCGGTTGTTTAAAGATGAACATGGCTGAATATCGGATGGGGCTCCGGGATATTCAGGGGGATTATTGGGCAGGGGGATCCGACAGAGTTGTCTGTCCTTTCAGTTAAGATACCCGGTACGGGCGGGCTGAAATCTGACCAGATTACGGAGCAACTGTATGTAGTTCAAAAATCGGGCCACAGCTCATGCAGCCGGAGAAAAATGCCGGATTCGTACAAATGTAAGCCTAAATATGGACTAATTATTTACTTATTAAAGAAAAATTAATTATTATCTCTTGTTCTCCCTGAAGAGTTTAATTTGTTTCGGGCTTCCGAGCACCAGAATACACAGGTCGGAATCCAGTATGGTGCTGGTAGCAGGGTGCAACTCGAAGCGGCCGTTCGGATAGCGCACAGCAACAATGGGGGGAAGTTCCTGTGCGGTGAAGCTTAGTTCTTCCAGACTTAATCCCCGATAATCTTTTCTGATTTCGATCACCGGAATTTCCTCCAGTACGAGGTCGTGGGGCTGCATGTTGGCCAGCAGACTGATGTACTCGATCAGATCAGGCCGTTTGGCGAGGTTGGCCATGAAGAATCCACCTATCCTTTCGGGAAGTACCACGTGATCTGCGCCGGCGCGATATAGTTTTAGTTCATCTGCCGGCTTCGTCGCGCGGGCTATGATTTTGATTTGCGGGTTTATACTCCGGGCAGTTATTACCCCCGACAAGTTATTGGCTATTTCCGGGAGTGTCAGGATCAGTGTGCCAGCCTGTTTAATACCCGCATTTTCCAGTATAAAATCCTCGGTGGCATCTCCTTCGATGAAAAGGTAGTCCGACTCCTGTTCGAGCCAGTGTACTCTTTTTGGATCGGACTCGATGATAACAAACGATGTTTTTTGCTTTTGCAATTCGTTACATACCTCTCCTCCGTGCCTGCCAAAGCCACATATGATGGTGTGTCCGTTCAGTTCGTTGATGCGATCCATGATATTTAATTCCATAAATATATGCCGGATTTCAGCATCGGCGAAGATACTGAAGATGGTTGAAACCGAAAAAGTAAACAGACCCAGGTTGAACAGGACAAGGAAGGAGGTAAACACCCTGCCTTCCTGACTGAGTGGAATGACCTCTCCGAAGCCCACTGTGGACAGGGTGATAAGACTCATGTAATAGGAGTCGAACCACGAAGAGCCCTCCACAATGCGATACCCAAGCATTCCGACCACGACAGCTACTGCGAGCCAGGCAATAGCAATGCGAAGCCTTCTGATGGTCGAAAAGACAATTTTACGGTTTGATGCCCTTGCCCGGGATAAATCCGGGAGTTTAAAAAGCCATAAAAGCAGCCTTAGTGAGGAGAGTATATTCATCAGTCAAATACGCCCACCACAATTCCTTCCGAAGATTTGATATTCCTCACGTTGAGTACGCGCTGGTTCATGACAAGCGGAATCGTCTGGGAGGTTGTTGTGGAAAAGAACATGTCCACTCCGTTCAGGAAGGAGAAGCCTCCGAAGGCACCAACAGGTGTCAGCTCTGTAACTCCATCGCCATCATCGTAAAGGAAATAGGTTATGGCCGTTTTTGACGGGCTGGCATACTGCGGCGTTGACAATACAGAATTGTTGACGGTGAGGGTATCGCGGCCGTTCACTACAGCCTGACTGCCGGAAAAGATATTGAGCACCGCCTGTCCCTGTGTATTGGGCAAGCCAGCAAGCAGCAAACCTGCCAGTGATGGCGGCGGCGGAATCGTTCTGAGATACACAAAACTGTTCAGGTGCGTGATGGGTTCCCTGAAATAATGGATAGTACGTTGTCCGGCGGAGGCAGGTATGGCCACGAATTCAAATGTAGTGCTTGCCTTGATGTTTTCCGGCCCCCATTTCCCGGCAGCGTCCGTCGTAAATGTAAAATCAGGCGTAGATTTTACCCTTTCACCTGTTGCCGGATCGGTTTCCCAGATTTGTACCGTTGCACCGGCGAGCGGGGTATTCTCACCGAAGAAAAGTACCTTTCCGGCAACACATACCAGCGGTCCCTGCACTTTGATTTCGGTGGTTGGCGGCAGCGTGTTATGAAAGAACTGCCATACAGCAGTGAACGATTCTTTGCTGGTTGCCACCTCGTAGTGATCTTTTCCACTCAACTGCACGTTCACTGCCCCTGAAATATTGCCTCCCTGCACAATTTCGTCTTCAGTACTCCATATATTGAGCGTTGGCTCCGTTCCACCGGGTCCGGCAGCTGATGGCTGAACGGAAGACCCGATGTGCACATATCCATCTACCTTGGCGGCCCTTGCCGGGTCCGACAGATAATTATAACAAACACCGCCGCCGGCACTGTGACCCATTAGTCGCACCTGCGAGGCGCCCGTCTCCTGTAAAACCTGATCAATAAACTGGTCGAGCAGCTGCGGAGTATTACCGCCGAGCTGATTCAGACTATTCCAGTCAAAAGCGTAAATGAGCTTGCTCTTGTATCCATTGGTGTGAAGCAGCTGCTGAAATTTGGTCCAGGTGTCACCGGATGCCAGGAACCCGTGTACCATGACTACCGGATAGAAGCAGGTGTCACAGCCTACCGGAACAGCCGGAACTTCTCTTTCCTCCACCAGATCTGCCGAACCGGGCAATGAACTGCACGATAACAATAAAAGGGCAATAAAAAAGTAAATCAGTCGCATGTTGGTCAGTTTTTCCTGTTTTGGTGACAAATATCAGAAATTATGCAACAGGAAACAAAAAATTGCCCGTTTAGTTCAAAAATTGCCTTTTTATTCGTCTGTGGCAGGCTGTTCACTGGCAATCTCCGCCTGATGAACTGATCTGACTGCGCGACCGGAGGGGTCATTCAGGAGCCGGAATGATTCGTCCCAGGCGAGTGCAGCCGGTGTGGAGCAGGCTACCGATGGCACCGATGGCACACAGGCGGCGGCTGCATCGGAGGGGAAATGCTGACTGAAGATACTCCTGTAATAGTATTCCTCCTTGCTCATGGGCGGATTTACCGGAAAACGAAATCTGGCATTTGCCAGTTCCTCATCAGAAACAGACAGTGATGTTACCGTCCTGAGTGTATCAATCCAGTCATACCCCACCCCGTCAGAGAACTGCTCTTTTTGTCGCCAGGCAATTTCCGGGGGCAGCAGGTCTTCAAATGCCGTTCGAAGCAGCCATTTTTCTATTTTTCCGTCTCCCGGGCGTTTCGCTTCCGGGTTTTGTCGCATGGCAACATCCATGAACTCCTTGTCGAGAAACGGAACACGCCCCTCCACACCCCAGGCGGCGAGCGACTTGTTGGCCCTCAGACAGTCGTACAGGTGCAGTTTTTCCAGTTTCCTGACGGTTTCATCGTGAAATGAACGTGCATCCGGTGCTTTGTGAAAATAAAGGTATCCTCCGAACAGTTCATCGGAGCCCTCGCCCGACAGTACCATCTTGATACCCATGGATTTAATCACACGTGCAAGCAGATACATGGGTGTGGATGCGCGCACGGTAGTCACATCGTAGGTTTCCAGGTGGTAAATAACATCCTTGATGGCATCCAGTCCCTCCTGGATTGTAAAATGTACTTCATGATGCACTGTTTTCAGGTGATCAGCCATTAACCGGGCGGCTGCCAGATCAGGAGAGCCTTTCAGTCCGACGGCAAATGAATGCAGCTGCGGCCACCAGGCCTCCGTCTGATTGTCCGATTCTATTCTTCTGGGAGCATATTTTTTGGCAATTGCAGCAATGATGGATGAATCCAGTCCGCCGGAAAGCAGCACTCCGTACGGCACATCCGACATAAGCTGCCGCCTCACAGCACTCCGGAGTGCCGATCGTATCTCATAGATATCTGCGAAATTGTCTTTGACCGCCTCGTAATCGGTCCACTCGCGGTGGTACCACCTGATCGGTTCGTTACCCGACTTGCTGTCAAGATAGTGACCGGGAGGAAATTCCTGTATCTGCCGGCACACCCCTTCGAGTGCTTTCAGCTCGGAAGCCACATAGAAGCGCCCTTGCTGGTCCCACCCCATATACAATGGTATGATTCCAATATGATCGCGGGCGATGAGCCATGAATCGGTGCGCATATCATAGAGCGCAAAGGCAAAAATACCGTTCAGTTCCTCCAGAAAACCTGCGCCCTTTTCGTCATAAAGAGCCAGGATTACCTCACAGTCTGACTCAGTGGCAAACTCATAGCTGTCCCTGAAACGCGCTCTGACAGATCGGTGATTGTAAATCTCCCCGTTCACAGCCAGCACAACCTGTCTGTCGGGCGAATACAGCGGCTGACCTCCCGAGGCCGGATCAACAATCGCCAGTCGCTCATGCGCCAGAATGGCTCTGTCGCAACTAAAAACTCCGCTCCAGTCGGGACCCCTGTGACGCAACAGTCTGGACATTGACAGTACCTGATTTCTCATGGAATCGCCCTCATTACGGGCACCGAAAAGACCAACAAATCCGCACATATTGAATTGTTTAATCGTTACAAAATTGGTTCATATAATTTCATTAATGAAATTATTTAACACAAATGTAGTTTATTTATTAAATAAACAATCATATTGTTAATAAATATTTATTTTATTTTACAATAATTCTGAGCACCTGCGATTTTTGATACGGAAAAGGAGGGTTTGGGTCAGAAAAGAAAAAGCCCCCGTTCTGCTCATGAACGGGGGCAAATAAAACCTGATTTACTTCTAAAGAAAAAAAGTAACTCCAGGAACCTAGATAATAACCTGTTAGACTAATACGAAAGCTACATAATAATCTGGCTGAAGGACCAGTTTACACTTGGTGTTTCCGTTCTTCACGTCCTGCTCGCAGAAGAGCAGCAGGCGGGTCCGGGAGTGATGTTGTGTTTCAGTGGTTTTGTCCGGTGCCATACAGGGCACAGGGTTTCATACCCCCGCTGCGAACAACTGTTGCAAAAGTGTAATAAATAATCCAAACCAGCACAAGCCAATTACTAATTGGTAGCTCTCACTGTGTGGTTGACATTTTAAATTACTAACTGGTAATTTCAGTCTTCAAAACGGAACGAAATCCGCACCTCTGTGCCTGCTCCAAGACCGTGTTCATCGAGCAAATCAACGATCTCCAGTTTCATTTCCGGAAGAGAAAGATGTGAAATTCTGGAAAGGCGATCCTGACTTATCTGCATCCCCCGCGAACTGGAAACCGACAGTCCCGACGATTTGAAAGCTGCTGCCGCGTTACGGCCTATTCCGTTGTCCCGAATCAACAGGATACATCTCTCAGCTTCCAGTTGTACGGCAATTGTGAGCTTTCGCTTTCTGTTTTTGAGCGGGAGGAGTCCGTGGCGGATGGCGTTTTCCACGTAAGGCTGAAGCACCATCGGGGGGATCTGGATAAAATTCCACCCCAAACTTTCATCAGGGGTATTTATTTCACACTCGAAAAAACCCTTGAAACGGATTTGCTCCATTTCAACATATTCTTTCAGAAAGTCAATTTCATCTTCCAGAAAGATTAAATCTTTGGAGGAATAATCGAGTACCCTTCGCATCAGTCTGCTAAATCTGTCGAGGTAGGCCTCTGCAACTTTGGGATTGGCCTCCAAAACCTGCAGTTTGACGGTGTTCAGACAGTTGAATATGAAATGCGGGTTCATTTGTATCCGAAGATTGGCGAGCTCGAGTTCGGTCATCTTCTTTTTCACCCTCAGCTCCTGTTTGATATTATCTTGCCTTCTGTGCCAGAAAAATGCGGTTGCACCAATAGTCAGCAGCAACACCAATGTTCTGAACCACCAGGTTTGCCACCAGGCAGCCCTGATTTCAATCGGCACATAGAGCGTTGTCAAATCCTGATAATTTCCCAGAGCATCGGCCATTTGAATTTCAAGGGAGTATTTTCCGGGTTGCAGGTTCCATAACGTGAGAATATTGGTTCCTTTTATATAAGTCCAGGCAGTTGTATCAGATCCCGACATCCGGTATCTGAAGTTAAATACCGTGGCAAGCCATGCCGGTTTAACAGACAGTACTATTTCAATTCCGTTGCGTGGATAATCCAGTATCAGTTTTTCGGGATTAAATAGCGTGTCAGGTTCTTCCAGACCAAGCAGACTCGCTTTCCAGATGCTCAGTTCGGGTGCATGTGCGGCCTGAACAACGCTGTCCGGATGAAAAAGAATGTAACCACCCTCCGAGCCGGCATACAGGTATCCACCCGGAAAGGTATCCAGCGTAAATATGGCGCCTTCAGGCATTCCGAACTCAAGGCCGAATGTCTGTAGCTGGAGATTTTTGGCATCCAGACGAAATAGTCCGCTCTGATAAATCCCCCAGATGTTGCCGTGTGCATCACGGGTAAGACTGGACACCTCGCTGAGAACAGTTTCCACACCCGGATCAGACGACTTGAATGGGGTATAGTTCATTTCTGACGTATCTGTCCAGTTGAAGAAGCCAAATCCTGCACTGACACCACCAAGCCAGAGCCGCCCGTAATCATCATGTTGAATGGCACTGAAATCGGCTATTCCGATTCCAATATTCAGAAAATCGTTTTGGCTGAAATTATCGTAGTGCTGGCCATTGTCTCTGGTACGCCCTATCCCCTCATCTGCTGCAAACCAGACGCTCCCGTCGGGGGTCTG
>CAIYFY010000404.1 GCA_903925535.1 uncultured Bacteroidota bacterium
GCAGCAGGTAAGGGTTATGCCACAGGTGCAGCGCTTCTGAAGCAATTTTGCGGGCAGTGAATTCCTCATTGACGTAAAAGTTCGCGAACTTTGCCCCCTTATTTCCAACAACAACGCATCCGACAAATATGCTCACGCTCAAAACAATCCGGGACGAAAAACAACGGATCATAGCCGGCCTCCGCAAAAGGAACTGGCCCGCCCGTCAGACTCAGGTCATTGACCAGATAATACAGCTCGACGAGGTTCGCCGCAATGGCCAGAAAAACCTCGATGACCTGCTCTCCGAACAGAACCGCCTGTCCAAACAAATCGGACAACTCATGGCCCAGGGGAAAAAAGACGAGGCTGAGTCCATGAAATCACAGGTGGCCGCTCTCAAGGAAAAATCGAGAGAGCAGGAAGAACAGCAGCGCCAGACAGAACTGAAACTCGACGAACTGCTGTACGCTGTGCCAAACTGTCCGCACAAATCGGTGCCCAAAGGTAAAACTGCCGATGACAACAAGGTGGCCAAGGCATGGAACAAAGCACTCCCGGAACTCGCCGGTGACGCGCTGGCGCACTGGGATCTGGCTAAAAAATACAATCTTTTCGACCTTGAAATGGGGGTTAAGCTCACCGGTGCCGGTTTTCCTGTCTATCGAGGAAAAGGAGCCCGCCTGCAAAGAGCGCTGGTGCAGTTTTTTCTGGATGAGGCTGTAAAAGCCGGCTTTGAGGAGATTCAGCCACCCCTGCTGGTAAATGAAGACTCGGCACGGGGTACAGGTCAGTTGCCCGACAAGGAAGGACAGATGTATCACTGCACAGTGGATAATCTTTACCTGATTCCGACTGCCGAAGTACCCGTTACCAATATTGTCAGGAATGATATCCTCGCCGAAAAAGATTTGCCGATCAAGATGACCGCCTATACACCATGCTTCCGCAGGGAGGCGGGCGCGTGGGGCGCACACGTGCGCGGGCTGAACCGGGTACACCAGTTCGACAAAGTGGAAATCGTGGTTATTGATCATCCCGACAGATCGTATAAAACTCATCAGGAAATGATCCGTCACGTGGAGAAACTGATGAAGAAGCTGGAACTGCCGTTCCGTATCCTGCTGCTCTGCGGCGGCGATATGGGCTTTGCCTCCGCTAAAACATATGATTTTGAAGTGTGGTCGGCAGCCCAGAAACGCTGGCTGGAGGTCAGTTCTGTTTCAAATTTTGAAACTTTCCAGACCAATCGCCTGAAAACCCGCTACCGCGATGGCAATGGTCAGATTCAGCTCGCTCACTCGCTGAATGGTTCGGCCCTCGCGCTGGCCCGTATCGTGGCAGCCCTGCTGGAAAACAACCAGACGCCCGAAGGCATTAAAATTCCCAGGGCACTCTGGAAATATACAGGCTTCAAGATGATTGATTGATCGGTAAACTGAGAGCTTGTTCAGGATTCTCTGCCGTTGGCAAAAACAGGCTGATTTTTTGTCAGTTTTTGCGTTTTTGAAGGCGCATAGCCGGTGCTACGTAACTGAAAAAAGGTGAAAAATGGCGAAA
>CAIYFY010000405.1 GCA_903925535.1 uncultured Bacteroidota bacterium
AACTGGCCATGCGGGGCGTGGTGGTGGCCACCACCGCACTGGCGCTGGTCTGGTTATATACCTTCGGGACAAAACTTTTCTGAGAATTTCTGCCGTAAAATAATTGTCGGAGGAAAAGCCGCGAATAAGAATCAAAAATGCGTAGCTTTACGCATCCATAAATTCTTCAAATACCCGGCACCCGGGTACAAACATACCATCTTATGAAGAAAATCGGAATTCTCCACGGCAAGGAGGTCTCTTTCCCCGAGGCTTTCGTGGCACGCATCAATGCCAAAAATGTGAAGAATATTCACGCCGAACCCGTTCTCGTAGATGAACTGATGCAGGGCAATCCGACCCCCTATGCTGTCATGATTGACCGTATCAGTCAGGATGTACCGTTCTACCGGGCATACCTGAAAAACGCCGCACTGAACGGCACCGCTGTTTTGAATAATCCGTTCTGGTGGAGCGCCGATGAGAAGTTTTTCAACAACTGCCTCTCTACCAAAATCGGAGTGCCTGTTCCCAAAACGGTTCTGCTGCCCTCCAAGGAAATGCCACCCGACACCAGCGGCCAGAGCTTCCGGAACCTGAAGTACCCGCTCGACTGGGAACGCATGATTGAATACCTCGGCGGTTTCCCGCTCTTTATGAAACCTCATGCCGGCGGCGGCTGGAAAAATGTGTACAAAATTCACAATTTCGACGAATTTTTCAACGCATACAACGAAACAAATACGCTCGTCATGCTACTTCAGGAAGCTATCGAGTTCGATGCCTACTTCCGCTGCTATTGTCTGGGCGGAAAGTATGTCCGTATCATGGACTACGAACCCCGCAATCCGCACCACCTCAGATATGTGGCCGACCACAAGGTGTCAGCAGAGCTGAGGCAGCAAATGCACGATCTCGTACTCCGGATTAACCACTACCTCGGCTACGATTTTAATACCGTAGAGTTCGCCATCCGCGATGGCATTCCGTATGCCATTGACTTCTGCAATCCTGCACCGGACGCAGATGTAAACTCGGTCGGAGAGGAAAATTTTGAATGGGTGGTGGAAAATGCCGCCAATATGGCCATCGAACGCGCACAGGCGCACATGGATGGCGGCAATAACCTCACCTGGGGACAATATGTTCAGGACTCCGTCGCTGGCAGAATGTCATCAGAATCAATGCAGGAAGCAGCAAAAAAAGTTTCTAATCCGCGCGGCAGAAAGAAATAAATCCCCTGCCGCGTTACCCTTGCCTTGGGACAGACCAGGTTCTCCCCCCGACCCGCAGACTTAAGCCGTCTGCGGGTTTTTTATTGGAACTTGTTCAGGATAATAACGGCCAGATTGTGCCACCGGCAGAGATCTCCGAGCAGGTTTTATCTGAAAACATCCCGGAAAAAATCGAGTAGTTGCCGGCCACCCCGTCTGGAGGTCAGTATTATCGAGCCATCTGTCAGATCAACAGCGCCGTCAACAGGATCGTATCTGTATATATAACGGCTGTTAACCAGATGCCGCTTGGATATACCGACAAAAGCATACTGGTCTGTGAGTAAATCAGCATAAAACCCAAGGTTTTTCACAGAAACGATTGGCTTTTCCTCCACCGTAAAGACCCGCGTTACATTATTGTCGCCTTCCAGATAGATTATGTCTTCCACTCCAACGTAGCGAACCACCCCTTTGGCTAAAAACACCGGCAACCGATCTGGCTTCGGATGTACAACAACGCTCAATTCCGATTTCAGCAGATTTTTCAGTTCGTCTATCCTCTTTCGCTGACTTCGGCGATTGATTTCTTCACTTGCCCGGGTGATGGCAGCTACAAGCTCTGCAGGATTTACCGGCTTCTGCAGAAAATCTACCGCCGATTTCCGCATGGCCCTGACAACATAGTCATATGTCCCAAATGCCGTCAGAAATATTAACGAGGTGCCATCGAGTGCATCGTGATCCACTCTTTCAAGTAACTCAAATACGCTACCATCGCGCAGTTCGATATCGAGAATACAAATATCTGCTTCCACATCATTGATCAGCTCAATGCCATGTGCAACGCTTTCCGACTCACCAACTACAGCGGCCTCCGGAAAATTCCGTACAAGCAGGCTTTTCAACATTTCCCTGACCTGGGGATTGTCTTCTATGAGAATGACTCGCATACAATTTTTTTTATGGTGATTTCTGCCATGGTTCCGCCGGTATCGCGCTGTTTCACAGATACACTGGCGGGATAACCCAGCTTGCCGAGAAGATACAGGCGCTTTTCAAGTAATTCCGATCCCCTCGACCGGTACCTGAGGGTATTGTTCCGACTGCTGTTGGCAATACCGATACCATTATCAGCCACCGAAACGATTATATAGTCACCTTCCTCCCGGAACTCGACCTCAATGGAGCACTGCCTGTTCATCACGGGTCTGACTCCGTGTATTACTGCATTTTCCACCAGAGGCTGCACCAGCAAGGGAGGAATAGACACGAGGTCCGGGGAGGTGGCGAGACGGGTTACTACCTCGAAGTAAAACGGCGGATTTTGTTGCATTGCCTCCAGGCCAAGATAGTTGCGCAGGAAACCCGCTTCCTTGCTGACAGAAATAACAGGAAACGGAGCTTTCGCATTGTCTGATGATGAAATGGAAATTTCAAGGGTGTCACGGATTAGCGTCGAAATCCGTATCAGGTGGTCTGACGCCTCCTCCCGGCTGCGGTTGGCCACCGAATTTTGCAGCGAACTCAGCAAGTTGAAGAGTATGTGCGGGTTTAACTGAGCCTGTACGGTGCTCAGTCGCGTCTGATCCAGCTGGTTCAACAGCGCTTTCTCCCGCTGACGTCTCCTGAACCATGCCAGTACCGAAAGTACCAGCGCCACTGCCATCACCAGCAGGAAAAACTTGAAAACACCGCGCTGCACCAGCGGAAGTGCAGCATCCGCCATCAGGGCAGTTACCGGCCATCTTTCCTCCGGCAACCCGGGAGCCTGTACCCGAAATTGTATGTAATTACTGCCGTGAGATAGTCCGGAAACATGAATATTCTTCAGGCCGGCCACCCTGATCCATCGCTCACCGTTAATGCGGTACTCGATCTTGTAGGCACCTGCCACCGGATTGATCAGGCTTAAATCTGCATCCAGAGCATCTGAACTCACCCGGACAGAGGGGAAACTATCACTCAGCATGACACGATTCCCGTTAATTTTATCTGTACGCAACCGGCTGTTGAATATGGCCGTATTATCAAGCAAAGCGGCTTCCGCCCGCTGAATGCCCGTTCCCGCAGGTATCCACAGGTAGCGCCCGTCAAAACAGCTGCCATTATCAGAGGCTCCGAGCAGTTGAAACCCGCTGGCCTCATTCCAGTAACCCGACAATCCGGGATTTCCCGCATCGGCTGTATTCAGGACAACCAGTTCCAGGTCTGTAACTACCGCCAGTCGTTTGCCGGGGAGCGGTACAAGACTGTTAACAGTACCCGAAACCACCTCCTTTACTACCCGGATAAAACTGTCTCTGCCGGCATCATACCTGAATATGCCATTCCCGGTGCCAGCCCACAGGGTATTCTCTGCGTCTGTTTCCAGACAAACGCAGGGAAACTGAAGGTCATAAACCCTTCTGACAAGGCCGTCTGGCCGTACACAGGCAATTCCGCGTTTACCCGAAACCCATATACTGCCATCGGGTGTAATTTTGATGGAGGAAAGTCCCACCCCATCGCTCACCGACTCCGGAATTTTTATTTCGCCGGTTTTTTTCTCCAGTTTTTTGTCAATAATGAAAATACGGGTACCTGCAGCAAAATAGCGATCATTTGCCTTGTCAAAAGCAAATGCCTCCACCGATTCATTAAGATGAAGGAGTCGGGGCTTCCCGTCATTCAACACGTAAATCCCTCTGTAACCACCAAATATCAGCTCTCCGCCCGGACCGGCGTACTTGCCCGGAAATACCTGGTGCTCCAGTTTGTTCGCCGAGGGCAGCGGAACCAGACCCGAGGTCCCTCGCGTCATATCCAGTCTGACAAAACCATCGAGGTAGGAGCCAATCCATACGATACCTTTCTCATCGGAAACAACCGACCACGGATAATTCGCCTGGTTAACTCTTACATTTTGCGGTCCATCGGGATAAAATACCGCCATACCCTGATCGGTAGCAATAAACACACGACCCTTTGAATCCGAAAAGCCCTTGTCCACCCTGTTGAAGTCGCCGGGGTCAATCAGTTGATATCTGTCGCCCCGCCTGATCCAGAAGCTGGAGCCGCCCGGAGAACTGAAATGGAAATCGCGGGGGGCCAGTGGGTGCAAAACAACAGGCATTCCGGCAGCATAGTCGTATTGCGCAACCTTTACTATGCTGTCTGATAAAAAAGCATAGTATGCATACTTATCACTAATCAGGTATCTGAAGGTACTTTCAGGCAAAAAAGCATCTGAAAAAGTATCGGGAAGCGGGTATGTTCCCGTCATTCTGCTCCCTGAAAACCGGTGATAGCACCGGTTCCGGTAGTCCACAACCACACAACCTCCGGAAAAATCGCGAACGGTGATGTTTTTGTCTGAAAGGCCGCTCAGCACAGGGAATTTCGCACCCGGAAGCGTGCGAATATGCGTCTCAATCAGTGGCCACATCACCGGATCCACAGTCTCCCAGAAAGCCGGTGTCATGGGGAGTGCTGTCTCACTCGTTCCGTCGAACCGGTACACAGCATCTATGCATCTGTACCAGAGAGAGCCATCGGGAGCCTCCAGTATGGGTGGATACACCGGCTTTCCCGAAAATCCGTCGCCGACCGGGTACGACTCAATGGTATGCCCGTCGAAACGCGAAAGACCGCCGTTGGTTCCAATCCACACGTATCCTCTTGAATCCTCCATAAAAGCCCGCACCTGCTGACTGGCCAGTCCGTCCCGGATAGTATATGTCATGGAGGGCAGTTCCGTCTGCTGCGCATGGGCAAAACGGAAGAAAAGCATCAGAACTGACAGGTATGAATAACGAAGCATCGAGCAGAAGAAATCAACCCAAAGGTAATGAAAGCCGCCCGGAGAACAGTTACCGCTTGTTATCGTATATGACCGCTTGTTACGCTATATGACCGCTTGTTACTTTTAGAATTCCTCAGCTATATCTGAGAAGTAACTTTGAGTTTTCACCATCAAAAAAGTCATTATGACTGTCGAGGCATTAAAAGAAAAAACACTGGAAATCGCAAATTTGCTCTTTACCTCTAAGGAACGATTTATCTCGAGAATCGAGTATCAAAACCTCATACAAGGTGAATTTGAAGAATACTCTGATTTAATCCGAGAGGCTTTGCTTTCAAATAACAAAATTAAAAAAAATAGAGGGCGAACTGGTGGGCTCCAGTTTGTCTTGGAAAGGTATCAACGAAGTGCAATCAATAATTCCGAGAAAAAAAATCTTGATGAAGCAGTAGAGAAGCTTTGGAAAAAGTATAACCAAGATCAAGAGAAAACTCCCAATCAAAAACCTGAAAAGGAGATTGAAAATTCATTTAAAATTTGGATTGAATCACAGAATAATGACTTTCATGATGCCGCAATTGTTAATTTTAGATCCAATGCAAGGAGAGGCGGTAAATTCACAAATGTTGATGGCTATCTAATACAAATCGAGAAGTGTAAATATCACATAGGGTTTAGCCCAATACTAACCTGTTTTGAGGTGAAAGCAGGTATTCCAAATAGGGTTGATGTAATGCAGGCACGTAGCTACACTGATTTTTCACATCATGTATATCTGGTCTTTAAAAGTTCTTTAGATAAAAATACTCTAGTAGCTGAGTTAAATAGAAATGGCTATTCTACCCAAGATAACGTAGGGGTATTTGTTACAGCGGATGGAATAAACTTTGAACGTCTACACTCCTCAAAACATACAAATCCAACGCGCGAAAAAGTAGAAAAGCACCTTGAAATATTACTTTCTGATGATGACAAAGAAAAGCTGTTGGATGAGAAATATAAATATCTCTTGTCAGAGATTCTTATTCCGGCTATTTCACCAGACATGCAGTAATTCCATTAAACACCTCATTTACAATCATTCCTTCAAATTAATTTTTTTTCAGCTCACTACCTCACTAAAAAACTCTTAATATGGAACAAACAAAATCGACATCTCCTACGGTTCGCACTTTGTTACGAATCGGTCGTTTCATCGGCGTGTACTTACTTGGTATAACAATATTCTTGATGCTATTCCGATTTAAAATATTTAGGGTTTCTGAAAGCACATCCCAATCCAGTCTTTTTCTGATTTCAGTATTTTCAACACCCCTAGTATGGGCGTTTTCAAGTAATTTTTTTAAAGGTTTAGCAAGATTTACAGTCATGATGCTTGTCGTAATGTACATAAATAAAGAACCATTATTAAAGAGTTCTCAAGGTTCAATAGAGGCGTCAAAAGGGCCAACGAGTTATGTCGGAACTTACTCAGGTGAAGACAACGGTGTTGAAGTCAAGATACTGGTAGGGCCTGACAGATGGTATGGGGAAGTTATCGAAGGTGTAACACAACAGGTGATCAGTTCAGAGGGTGGCCCACTTGAAAATAAATCATTGTATGATGATTATGGAAATGAAATCGGTTCAATTCAGGGAGATATTTTGAGGGCTACAATTCAGGGGCAGCGAGAGTGTTCAAAATTCTGTGT
>CAIYFY010000406.1 GCA_903925535.1 uncultured Bacteroidota bacterium
CACGATGCAAGAGAGTGGTTTGAGACAATGGTTAGAATTATTGTTAAATTGAGGGCGAAAAGTATGAATATTATTATACAGATATCTTTGAATATGAACCAAATTCGTTCGAATTTTCAAAATATCTGAAAACAGATAGTGTATCTTCGCCCTGTGAGCGAAATTTTGCTGTTTTTTTTCGTTTTTCTTTCCATTGCCCTCGTCTATTCGTCGGTTGGTTTTGGCGGTGGCTCCAGTTATCTGGCCGTACTTGCCCTGTCGGGGCTGCCTTTCGGGGAGGTCAGGCTCACCGCCATGGCCTGCAATATTGTGGTGGTGCTGGGCAATACTACACTGTTCAGAAGGAGTGACTGGTGGGACGGGCGCAGGTACCTGCCCTTTGTGGCAGCCGGAATGCCCATGGCCTTTCTAGGCGCCATGATACCCTTGCGGGAAAGGCACTTTTTCATTATACTGGGCGGGGCTCTGCTGCTGGCGGCATTTCTGCTCTGGTTCCAGCCGGGAGCCAACCGGGAAGCACCGGATACTGAGGCCGGGAAAAACCGGCTGAGAGACTGGATATCGGGAGGTTCCATCGGCTTGCTGTCCGGTATGGTTGGCATCGGTGGTGGCATATTTCTGTCTCCGCTGTTGTTTATGCTTCGGTGGGGCAAAGCAAGGCACATTGCAGCCACTGCCAGCCTGTACATACTTGCCAACTCAGTAGCGGGCCTTGCAGGACAGCTGGTGTCCGGGGTTGCCCACTTCGACCCGTGGAGACTGTTGACATTGATTGCGGCAGTAGCCATTGGCGGACAAATTGGCGTGCGGAGCAGTCTGAAGTGGCTGAGTCCGGTTTGGGTAAGACGGATTACAGCCCTGCTTGTGTGCTGGGCGGGTTCGGAAATACTGTGGAAATATCTTCACTGAAGAGATTTATATCATGAAAATCGAGATACTCACCTTTGGAATTGCCCGTGAAATTTGCGGGGGGCGGCTCATACACCTCGACATGGAAGAGGGCGCCGACACAGAAAGGCTCCGGCAGCTACTGGCGGAGCAGTTCCCGGCGTTATCCGGACTGGCGCATCTGAGCATTGCCGTGAATTCCGAATATGTGACCGGGCCTGTAGTACTCAGGCCCGGCGATGAAATCGCCATTATTCCTCCAGTGAGCGGTGGCTAAACCGGTAATATCATGAAGCTTGAGATACAGATTTACGATACCCCCCTGGATCTGACGCACTGTGTGCGCGCCGTTTCCGACACGGGTTCGGGCGGGATACAGATATTCATCGGAAATGTGCGGAACCAGACTGCCGGGAAACCGGTGGTGAGACTTGAATACGAGGCGTATTACAGCATGGCACTCCGCGAGATGGAGAAAATTGCGGCCGAGGCCGGCAGGCGGTGGGAGATCACCGGGGTTGTGGTGCATCACCGAACCGGCGTACTGGGTACAGGAGAAACCGCCGTCATCGTAGCCGTCGGCGCAGCACACCGGCATGCAGCCATCGAGGCCTGCCGCTATATCATTGACACACTCAAGGCAACCGTACCAATCTGGAAAAAGGAAGTATTTGAAGACGGAGAGGTATGGGTGTCGGCATATCCATGAAAAATGAGCAAAAAGAAAGAGCTGGTGCTGGGTACAGCACAATGGGGATGGACGATCGGGCGCGATAATGCGTTTGAAATACTCGAATACTGGATGCACGCCGGCTTCAGGGCGGTTGACTGCGCCACCAACTATCCAATCAACCGGCAGCCTGCATGCTTCAGAGCGGCAGAAGGCATCCTGTCGGAATTTGTTCAGGCGCACGGACTGGGCGATCTGGATGTAACAATGAAAATCGGGAGTATGGATAACATGCGGACACCCGACAACAACCTGTCACCTTCCTTCATACAGATGATGGGTCATGAGTACGGCAGAATACTGGGTGACAACCTGGGTTGTCTGATGATCCACTGGGACAACCGCGATCAGGAGAAGGAGATCGGCGTTACCCTGGATGGTCTCCGGCGGGTGTGTTCCGAGCTGGGTTGCCGGGCGGGGCTCTCGGGCGTGCGCGCACCCGAGGCGTATGTGCGCGTAGCCGGCAATGACACCTTTGACATCCAGGTAAAACACAATGTGCTGTATTCCGATCTGGAAAGATATACGCCCTGGTTCCCGTCGGACAGACACCGGTACTATGCGTATGGTATCAATGCAGGTGGCATCAAGTTGCCGGGAGAGCATTATTCCGAAAAGAGTACCTATCTGGCCAGAGGTGGCAATCCTGCATTAAATGAGGAACAAGTAAACAAACTCAACGAGCTGACGGGCAGGTACAGTCGTGAAACCGGCACAGCAATTACTGGAATGTGGCAGCTGGGGCTTACCCATGCGGCAGCTGAGCCGGCATTACACGGTATCATTGCAGGCATTTCTTCCGTCGGTCAATTGGAGGACCTGATTAACTGGTATCAGGGGTAAAAAAATTGCCTGCCATTTTGGGACCATGGCAGGCAATTACAATTTATTCAGATTTGATATCAGAGGTGCAGCCTTTCCTTTTTCAGGAGGAGCATTTCTTTTGTTTCCACCCTGTCGGGATCGGGAACACAGCAGTCTACCGGACAAACGGCAGCGCACTGGGGTTCCTCGTGGAAACCTGTACATTCTGTGCATTTGTCTGGTACGATATAGTAATAGTCATCGGAAACAGGTCCGTGTTTAACCGATGCATCAGTGACAGCACCACTTTCGAGCGTGAAAGAGCCCTTGACGGCAGTACCGTCGGAGACTGCCCATTCAACACCTCCCTCATAGATGGCGTTGTTGGGACATTCAGGCTCGCATGCACCGCAATTGATGCAGTCATCCGTAATTATGATTGCCATAGCGAATAAAACATTTTCTTGAACCCTAAACAATCTGCTGTCAACAAAGTTCTCCGATTACCTGACGATTTTGATAAACGCAGGCAGGTCACCCTTTGTGAGTTCGTCTCTGGCAGCATCGGCGTCCGCCCTTGTATCGAACTGGTCAACAGCGACTGCGTAGAAACCGGAATCCGGGAATTTCAGAATGCGGGCTCTGTCAAATCCGAGGCGGCGGAGCTGTTCAACACGGGTACGGGCGCCATTGAGCAACCTGAACGAGCCGGAGATAACATAGAACCCCTTTTCAGTGGCGTTCTGGACGTCACCGGAAGCACTGGCAGGGGCTGTATTAACATTTACCGGTGCATCTGTAGCAGCAACCTCCGAAGGTTTGGCCGTAGCAGCCGGCTTGGCGGATGTCTGTGCAGGTGTTCCGGAGGCTGAGTTAGTCACCCTGATTTCGGTACGGCGGTTTCGGGCATACTCCTGTTCGGAGCACTTCACGCCGTCTTTACAGCGATTTCTGGGTTCGGTCTCACCGTATCCATGAGCCACGAGCCGGTTGGTATTGATACCTTTGGATAGCAGATACTCTACGACACCGGCGGCGCGGCGCTGGCTGAGCTCATCGTTGTAGGCAAAGGTGCCACGCGCATCGGTATGGCTGGCAATTTCGACCATCAGCCTGGGCTGCTGCTTCATGATGGCCACCACCATATCGAGATCCTTGCGGGCATCCGGGCGCAGTGTTGCATCATTGAAGTTGTAGTAAACATTCGGGAGCTCCAGTTTGATACCGGCGCCGATGGGAGACACCGACAGGTTCTGGCGGACCGGGTTTTCCGGTTTCCAGCCATTTGTATCCACTTCGGCGGTACCGATCAGCCTTCCTCCCTGATAAACCTCCACAGCATATTTAGTATTGGGCGTCATGTAGTGCTCTATCACACCACTGGCATCAGTAATGAGGGTATCCTTTTTTCCCGTTTTTTCGTCGGTGAGCACCACCATGCTGCCTGAAATACGATCATTGGTTTCCGCATTGAAGAGCGTGGCCGTCCACTGTACCTTTCCTGCTGCGGCAGAAGTACGGTCCAGCTGGGCGGTCAGTTCATTGCCTGTTTTGGTTACAGGTATCCGGTATTGCTTTGTCTGGAAATCCTTTTTATTGATAATCACGACATAGTTACCCGGCTTCATATTGGTGCCGAAGCGTCCTCTGGTATCAGTCTGGCCAGTTATCGCCTTATCAGGGGGAGTAGAACTGATTACATCATCGCCGTTCACTTTCTGAACCGTGATCGGATTACCGTTTTCATCCTTGCCAATTACACTGCCTCCTTCGTAGTTGATAATCTGGATATCCGCTCCGGGAATCGGGCTGCCGGATACCTTGTCGAGCACCAGCATTTTGAAATCCAGATCAATATCGGGCACCCTGGAGTTCTGGAGCAGATAGTCGTCAATATTTCCATTTTCGACATGGAAACTGTAGATATCATCCATACCTGCGCCGCCGGTTTGTCCGTTGGAGTTGAAGTAGCCGTTAATTTTATTGAGGTCAACAATAAGGCCGAAGTCATCGGACGGCGTATTGAACGGATCGCCCAGACTGACTGGTTTGGTCCATTTATCGCCGTTGAGCACCGAGAAATACAAATCGAACCCGCCTTTGCCGCCGGGGCGGTCGCTGGCGAAATAGAGCGTATTGTCGGCGTGCAGGAACGGGAAAGCCTCCCTGCCGCTGGTATTGACTTCACTGCCGAGATTCACCGGTTCACTCCAGGATCCGCCCACCTTGTATGATACATAGATATCGTAGCTGCCGAACCCGCCGGGGCGGTTGGAAGCGAAGAAGAGCTTGTCGCCGTCTATACTGACAGAGGGGTGAAAATCGTCGAATTCATTGTTGTTGAAAGGCAGCAACTCGGGTTTGCTCCAGGCGCCATTTACCTTTTTGGACATATAGAGGCGCGTATGCTGGTACTTGTCTTTCGCGAACTGATCCTTGCCATCCACCACCGCGTTACTGGAGTAGAACATGGTTTCAACCGTCCTGTCGAAACAGACCGGACCGTCATGGTTCATGGAAGTGATCTCTTTGGAGAACATTTCCGGTGTCAGGAGTTCGCCGTTTGTACCCCTGCGGGAGCGCAGGATAGACATCATCAGTGTCTGGTTGGCATCTACCGTTTTCTTTTTGGTGACATCGTTATTGGATGAAATAAAAACGATACCATCTTCGTAAAAAGTGGGACTGAACTCCAGCCGGGCAGTATTTACCTGCTTTTCATTAGAAACTTTGACAGCCACTTTGGGTGGCTCACTGACATTCTGGGCGTTCGCCTCGAAGGTGCCCAGAAACAGCAGTACTATAACAGTCTTGAGAATGGACTTCATTATTCCTTGATTTACGTTTTACTTAAGGTTTTACATGAAAAACCTGGGGTTGGTCATTTTTTTCTTGCCTGCCAGCTTTTCGTCCTGTTTGAGATCGGCCTGAAGCAACACTTCGAAGGAGCCTCCGTTATAATCCTTGAGGCGGCTCAGTGTGAAGTCGTACGCTACGCCGACACCCACTCTGGGTGTTGCCTGCCAAAATGCGAGCATGTCAACAGAGTCGCCCGAACCGTCGCCACCCATCCGGTAGGAAGTACCGATGGTGAATTTCTGTTTGATATCCAGATTCAGGTTAATATCTGCATCCAGGGGAGCGTTATCCACATATTTGATGAGGATAGCAGGCATCAGGCTGATATCATCACTGAGTGGCAGGATGGCGCCGGCCATTCCGTAAAAATGCTGATATTCTTTTGCCAGCAGCACAGCATTGTTATTGGTGAAACCGGTTACATTGGAGTACAGGCGTGGAACGGAAAAGCCCACATAGAAACGATCGAACAGGGTGGCGTAGAGCCCGGCGCCCACGTTTCCGAAGATGTCATTTTCCTTCTGATTAGCCACCGAGTTATCGCCAACATCAATAACTGTGGCTTCGTTATAGGCGATAGACAGCGAGCGAATACTGGCTGAAATACCGAATCGGACAGATACATTTTCCTGAGCCACCAGATCATAGGAGTACGACAGTGCGCCGTACGTATCGCGGTTAAGTCCTATTTTAATATTCGCGACAGTCAGTCCCACCCCTACCCGATTGGTGAGAAAGGGTGAATTAAAAGTGGCGAGCATAGACTGCGGAGCGCCCTCAAATCCGACCCACTGGCTTCGATAAACGGCAGTGACACTCGGGACGCCCCTCGAACCTGAATAGGCCGGGTTGATCAGCAGCTTGTTGTACATGAACTGCGTGAACTGGGATTCCTGCTGGGCATGAACACCAGTAATTGCAACGAAAAAGAGCAGTATGAGCAGATTGCGTTTCATCTTAATTGGATTTGATGGATTGCCTGATAAAAGCCGGTGCAAAATTATAGGCAAAACCTGGATTAATTACCTGTTTATTTGAACAAAACCTTTAATCGGAAGTGCATCCGGTGCCGGTTTGAAGACGTAAAAGTAAACGCCATCCGGCAAATCTTTGCCAGGTTCATTCTGGAAAGTGCCTTTCCATGCAGGATGAGCGGCATCATTGGGGTCGTTGGTGTAACCATTATCCTCAAAAACCAGGTCGCCCCACTGATTATAGATAATAATTGAATTATCCATAAAGTCGGGTGAATCCACGCAGGGAATAACCAGCCAGTCGTTCAGTCCGTCGCCGTTGGGCGTGAGCAGGTTGGGAATGAACGAGCAGTCAGATTCAAACACGCGGATGGTGACCGTTGACATATCGCCGGGCAAACCGCAGTAACAAATCTGGTAAGCGAAGGAGATATCTTCACCGAGTTCATCCGAAAACCTGAATTTGCCCTTGCCCAGGTAGGTGAGGCCATCGGGCAGACTCGATGGCAGGATATTGCATATTTCATAATCGGCAGTATCAACGCCATCGTTCAGGAGCACATTGAAAATAGTATCATTTACCCCGGTGGGGAAATCATACATGTCGCTCTCCGGCACTGGTGGTGCTACAAACTCTACATCAACTGTGTCAATTGTAGAAGAGCAGCCGTTCAGTGTGTAAAATACCGTATATTTCCCTGCATTGGATGCTTTCAGGCTGTCTATCACATAGGTATTTCCAGTTTCTCCGAGTGCCAGGCCCGGCAGCATGGCCCATGTGTACACCGCACCTGGCACATCCGTTGCTGTGACAGTAATTGTTTCATTTTTGCATCCGGGGTTTGGATCAGCCAGCGGGGCGGGAGCAGGCACAGAGGTTACCTCCACCGCAACTACACACTCGGCAGTGTTTCCGGCGGCATCAGTAGCGAGAAATTTGAGTTCGTATGTGCCGATTGCCAGCATTTCACCCGAGGCCAGACCAGCACTCTGCACCAGTTGCGGGGCGGGGAGACAATTGTCGGTTGCAGCGGGAAGGGCGAACTCAAGCTTCACACTGTCGCAGCCGGGTACGCCGGTTGCCGATGTGATGAACCCTGTTCCGGACACAATTACTCCGGCTACGTTTACTTCAACGGCCGGCGGACAAGTAATTACCGGATCTTCGTTGTCGGTAACAGTAACCGTGAATGAAGCCTTGGCTACGTTCGCGCCGTCGGTAGCAGTGAATGTCACGACGTGGATACCCTGACCGAAAGTACCCGGCGACATTACATCAGATGTAATCGTCACATTTCCGCAGAAGCCTACTGCTGTGGGGTTCATCCAGGTCAGCGTGGTGTCGCAGCCGTTAACGATCACATTGGCCGGCATTGTTGCCGGATCAATTCCGGGCGGAAGGCCATTCACCGTGATAGTCAGTTTACAGGTGTCCTGGTTATTACTGGCATCGGTGGCCGTGATAGTAATTTCGGTGATACCAATCCCGAACTCGCTACCCGGTGCAACGGGAACATCAATAACCGGTGTGGAACAGTTATCTGTAGCTGTCGGATTCACCCAGTTGACCTGTATCTTGCAGGTACCGGGAGGCAGCGTTACCGGTGCCGGACTGGGCGGACAGTTAACAAGAACCGGAGGGATTTTGTCTTCCACTATCACCTGAAACGAGCAGGTAGCTGTATTCCCGGACACATCCGTGGCAGTATATGTTACAATAGTATCGCCTGAGAGGAATACATCGCCGGGCATGAAATTGGAAGAGAGTGTTACATCACAGGCATCATCAGCCGTTGGCGGAATCCAGGTCAGGGTTGTATCGCACACATTGGGTGGCAGAAGTGCGTAAATGAGTGCGGTGGGACAGTTGTTCAGCACTGGATCAGTTACATCCTGTACGTCCACCATGAACTCGCAGGTGGATGTATTTCCACTGTCATCGGTTGCTGTATAGGTAACCGTAATGGGTACTCCTCCCTGAAAATTGGAGCCGGGCACATCTGTACTGACGATATCCACATCGGAATCACAAAGATCTGTAGCTACAGGTGGTATCCAGCTTACGTTGGCAGAGCAGGCATCCGGAGCAAGAACAACAACCGTGTCGGTCGGGCAACCGGAGAGTAAAGGAGCCTGTGCATCTCTGACTGTAACAAGGAAGGTACATTCAGCAAAGTTACTGCATTCATCGAACGCTGCAAAGGTAACTGTTGTTACTCCGGCAGGAAAAACCTCGCCAGAGTCGTAGTCGCTTCCAAAATCGGGATCGCTGTCACAGAGGTCTGTAACCACCGCGTCGGCAAAAGTCACAACAGTATCGCAACCTGTGAGTACATCTACTGTGATATCGGCCGGACAGGTGACAGTGGGTGGTGTCACCTCCACAACCTGAACGCTGAATTCACAGGTTGCCGTGTTGCCGGCTTCATCCGTCGCTTCATATATCACCGTACTTGGTGCACAGGGCGGCAACAAATCTCCGGGCAGGAAATTACTGGTGAGCGTAAGATTGGTACAGTCACTGAAAACGGGATCCGGCCAGTTACCGTTGGCACTGCACTCTCCGGGAGCAGCCTCTACAGTGATATCGGCCGGACAAGTAACGATCACAGGGGGCTCGGTATCTTCCACTGTGACGGTAAAAGTACAGGTTGCTGTGAACCCGACCACATCACTTGCTGTCAGCGTGACCACAGTTTGTCCGGAATTGAATACGCCGTTATCGGGCGAAACAATGACCGTATCCAGTTCGCCGCACTCGTCGAATGCAGCCACCGGGACGGGGAAGTAAATTACACCACACTCACCGGGTGCCGGTGAGAAGGTTTTGTCATCGGGACATACGATTTTCGGGGGGGTCAGATCACCGGTAGCATCAAAAGAGCCGTTGCTGACTACCACTGGAACCAGTGAAAAAGTACCATCCCGGACGGCCTCGAAAGGAGCTACAAAATCGAGCCCTGTGGAGCCTGAAGCATTAATTACCTCAAACTTCAGACAGAACATCGTGTCACCCTGAGGAATATCGGGCCATGCGGGCGAGCCACCGAAAAAGACCAGATCTCCTGACGCTGCCGTTGAGTAGTTAAAAAACATGGAGTTGTCCAGTTGCATGCCCGGATATCCATTCACAAACGGTGGCAGCAGTTTCAGGACAGTCTCATCCCAGTTAAGGTTAAACTGTACACCTATAATGTCGGTGAAACTATTTACTGTTACACAGGTCGTAATTGTATCGGGTCCGTTACAGTCGGTTGCAAAGGAGCCGATACTCAGTTCTACCGGTGTGTCGGCGTTTACGGTAACGGTGAAGGAGCAGGTAGCGGCATTGCCGGCTGCATCGCTTGCAGTGTATGTAACCGTTGTCAGCCCTGCCGAATAGTTTCCGTTGGCGGGGCCATTCCCCATGGTATTTGTTGAACCGGCGGTGACATAACTGACTGAAACCGCACCTCCGCAGTTATCCGAGGTTGCCGGTTGCAAACCGCCAACAGAGGCAACAAGCGTACCAGGGGCGGCATCAGCGGTAATATCTGCCGGGCAGGTAATGAGCGGAGGTTCATTATCCAGTACCGATACTGCACCGTCGAACAGGACAACTGGGACCTCATCCGGCGGGAAGGAAGCGCCCGAGAACGCCTGTACTGGTGTCGGATTGTCGGTGAAGGATATGGTAGCGGGCATATTGCCCTTCAGAATAAAGTTAATCGTGAAAAGAACCGACCCATCGCTCAGGGTAGAACCGTTCAGAGAGCCTGTCCAGCTGAATGAAAGTTCACCCTGATCGGTGAAGCCTGTGCCGACATGCGTATTGTTCAGATTGAGCGTCGGGTTCAGGTTGGATACCGATACAAAATCAACGAGTGAAGTGTCCCATGCCGCAGAGAATTGCAGACCTGCGATCTGGTTGAAATTGAGTACCGAGATATTCATCGAGAACGCAGAACCACAGGAAGCACTCGCGCTGGAAGCCACCAGTGCCAGATCAGTTGTGCCGGTTCCGAAATCAACCTGCACCTCAAAAGAACAGGTACCGGTGGCACCGGCGACATCGGTCACCGTGTAGGTTACTACCGTCGTACCCTGATTGAACAGGGCTCCGCTGGCATCCGGATCTGCAGGCTCGTTGTAAACAGAAGCGCCCGTTGATATCCATCCGGTTGTTGGCAAGGCACAATTGTCGGAAACGGCGACCGGGGCGATGTTATTTACCACAATGGCTGCCGGGGCCTGAACCGTCACATTTGCCGGACAAGTGATTGAGGGTGGCTCGGTATCATCCACCAGAACGATCTGATCAACCGTTACTACCGGTATTTCATCTGGAGGAAATGACACCCCTGAAAAGGCCGTTATAGTAGTAGGTATGTCTGTGAAATCAATGGCTCCCTGTCCAAGTACGGTTACATTGAGAAAAAACAATATATCTCCGTCGGGCAGCGTAAGACCGTTGAAGGGGCCCGTCCAGCCGAACGAAAATTCACCGTTTGAGGTGTTGCCTATCCCGAAGTTGGACTGCGCGAGGTTCAGCGCGGGGTTAAGGTTTGAAACAGAGTTGTATTGCAGCAGCGCTGGATTCCAGCCCATGGAGAACTGCAGTGCAGCGATGGTATCGAAGTTGTAGGCTGTAATTGGAATAGAGATCAGTTCGCCGCAGGTAGCCGAAGGGATGACGGGCAGCAGGGTGAGATCATCGCCAATCTGCAGATCAACGGTTACGGTGAAAGAGCAGGTGGCTGTATTTCCGGCGATATCGGTCACGGTATAGACGACCTGACTTTCGCCCAGATTGAAGAGTGCACCGCTGGCGTCGGAGTCGTTTGGAAAGTTGCCGGTGGTTGCACCTGTAACGGACCATCCTGTCAAGTCAATACCGCAATCGTCGGCAACGGCGGTGAGGCCAATGTTGTTGACCGGAGTTGGCCCTGTACCTCCTGCAGTGGCGTTGGACGGGCAGGTTAAAGTTGGGAGTGACTGGTCGAGCGGCACTACCCTGCCCGGCCGGGCAATCACATCTATCTGGGTAAAAGTTGCATCGAAGGCAAAAATGTCGGTGGGATCGCTGACGAAACTTAGTGGAGTCGCCGGGCCGCCGATACGGGTAAAAACCACGTTCAGCAGAATTTCATCATCAGGAAGCGAGACACCACCCAGCGTTGTCCAGGCAAAAGTGAACTTTCCCTGACTGACAAGAGAAGTAGTATCGAAAGCAGCATTGGGCAGGTTCGGGTTGATGTCCGATATGTAGGCATAGCCCAGGTGAGCAGGATTCCACTGGTATGTGTATTGCAGCGCTGCAATATCGGTAAAGTTCCTGACCCTGATCGGAACCAGAAATACATCGGGGTTCCCGCACTGAACACTGACCGTGTCGGACTGCAGAACCACCTGTGCAGATCCTTTTTGAGAAAAAAGAAAAGATGACAGGAGGGTGAGGATTAGTACTATTTTTCTCATGGTTCAATATTTTTCTTTGCCAGCCTGAGTACTTCCGGATTTACCAGGGAACGAGATCAGACTAAGGGAGCGTGACATTTGTGGGGATATAAAGCAGATTTCCATTCCCGGATTTTCACTGGCAAGGTGATATCCGGGAACGGATCTGCACTATTTGGTCAATTAATCAATCAGAACAAGCTTTTTCCGATCGCTGTAACCTGTTGTTTCGAGTTCATACCAGTAAACACCGGCCTGGCCAAGTTCATCTTTACGGACAATCACTGTATTCATTCCGGAGCCATAGTCGCCGATAATCGTCCTGACCAGACGCCCCTCAGCGCTGTAGATATTCAGTCGGGCGCGGCTCTCGGATGGCAGGCGGAACCGGATAGCTGTTGTCTCGGAGAACGGGTTTGGCTGGTTTTGGTACAGCGCGAAGCTGTTGTTTGCCGGTTCGCTTCCGGAAGTGGCCGAGGTGAATTCCAGTTCCACTCCGGATGTGTTGCCGAATCCGTCAACCGCCATCCTGGCTGCCACATCATCAGTGGCCCGGAGCACATCTGACAGACGTTCTGTCTGTTCAACAGCTCTGAAAGTCAGGTAGAAAAGCACATCGTTCTCTCCGTAAGTTTCCGCTTTACCGCCAGCCCAGACTGTTCCGATGAGTCCCTGGCCGAGCATGCCCGTCCCGAAGTTTCCGGAAGAAATTCCGGTCAGTACACCAGGGGTTGCACCCTGGAAGTCGAGCTTTTCAGGATCAAACGATACAGTAAACTGGTAAGCCTGCAGGTTGTTGAAATTGTCGGCCCTGAACGGAATTGTCACTATCTCACCGGCACTCAGGCTTTGGTTCTGGACACGGAAGTTGAGGTCGGTGGTGAACTCAGTGCCACCTGCCCCCCCGAAGTTCGGGACAACATCGCCATTTACATCGCCGAGCAGTACACCGATAAAGTCATCATCCGTAAAGTCGGTGAGGGCGTTATTGTGCGTGATGGATGAAGGCGGTGCAGGGTTCAGCGGGTTCGGTGCGGGGAACATATAATCCTTCGGAACAAATTTCCAGCTTGGCGGTGGCGGGTTCAGGTTGAACTGGCCGTTGCTCATGGAATTGTTCACGATGTAAGACTGTACCAGAGCGTAGTCGGCGATATTGATGTTCTTGTCGCCGTTGATATCTGCAGCCATCCACTGATACGGACTGCTGAAAGGTATCTGTACGGGCGGGGGCGCTGCGTGCGCCTGTATGAACAACAGGTCGGCCACATTGATTTTGGTGCTCTTGGCTGTTGCCTGTTTGGTTGGAGTAACCGTCGTGTTGGAACCTGAGGGAACGACAAACGCATAATCGGCCAGCGGCAGCGAAGTGACATCTGCGTCCGTTACAGAGCCGGTGAGCGCCACATTTACATTCGGAATGGGCAGAACCGGGTTTTTCCAGGTAGTGATATCACCTGCGATGTCAATATCGGCAGCGGCACAGTTGATTTCGATTGTACCACCGTTAAAGAGCTTCATGGGTGACTGGGTAGGTGCACCGAAGACTGGCTGTATCACTACGTAGGAAGGCAGCGCGGCGAGGCTTATGCTGCTTGAAGTACCTACCGGTGCATTTTCGAGCTGAATATTCAGGTTGAACAGCAGCGTTCCATCAGGCAGCGTGATACCAATTGCAGGATTGGCGTTGGTCCAGAAAATGGAGTTGACACCCGGAACAAGTCCGGTCAGTGCTGGATTGACATCCGTCAGGCCAGTAATTACACCTGCAGCAGCGTTATCGAGCATAAGTCCCAGTGAAAGTCCGGAAACTGCGATGAAATTGTCTACGGTAACGGGCACCACAATTGTCTCTCCCTGGCAACCCTGGATGTTACCCACATTAATCGTGAACTTGGGTCCCTCGGCTACGGTAACGGTATCCTTGTTCAGACAGCCATTGCTCAGATCGGTTACCACGACAGAGTAGTCGCCTCCCGTAAGACCGGCAATACCCGATGTTGTTTCGTTATTGCTCCATACATAGGTAAACGGACCAGTACCGCCAGCGATAGCGGTAGTCACGGAGCCATCCGAAGCACCGAAGAATGTTTCATCAGAAACAGTGGTAGTCAGGGAGAACCCGGTATTGGAGCCAAGTGTCACATCCACCAGCACTTCGCAGAAGTTGGAATTGCCGTAGATATCCTCAGCCGTCAGGCGGATTGTGTTGGAGCCCAGATCGGCGCAATTGAAGTCAGTTTTACTCAGATAAAGGGTATCAATTCCGCAGTTATCTGTTGTACCCAGATCCACATCCGAGGGGTCTATGGAAGCGTCGCCGTTGGAGCCAAGCGATACAACTATATTATTGTTGCACACCATGGTGGGGAGCGAGTTATCGGTAATACTAATCACAACCGAGTCCTTTCCGACATTGCCACAGGGGTCAGTAATCGTGAAAATCACCTGCGTAGTGCCAATAAAGTAATCGCCACCGATATCAAGTCCGGCAGGCGTCACGGATGCCGAACCGGCTGGCAGGAACTCGATAGCGTTGATGGTACATTCGGAGAGCGGGGCGCACTCAACAAAGTACTGCCCGGCATCAAATGAAACCGGCAAAGAGCAGGTATTATTCGGCGGGAAACTGGCAGTCAGGAATTCAATCGTATCCGGCATGCCGAGGAACCTTGGAGCCAGCGTATCCACTACGGTGATACTGCGTGTATCCATTTCTGTATTTCCGCAATCGTCGGATACCGTACGCGTGCGTACGATGGTGTAGTTGTACTTTCCGCAAACACCGGGCGCCACGTTGATTGTATCCTGATCAAAGAGCACCGTCAGCATCTGGTCGCAGTTATCGGTGGCGGTCACGTTCTGCGGATTGGGTACCGGATCCGAGCAACTGATGGTGATATCGGGCGGATAAACACTCAGTACCGGCTTGACGGTGTCGAGCAGCGCAATAGTTTGCAGGCAGGTGGTCATGTTGCCGGCTCCGTCTTTCACAGTCCAGGTACGGTTGATAATCTGGCAAGTCTGGCCCGGGCCTGCAACGATTGCATCCGAATGTGTGATATCTGAAGGCAGTACCGGACAGTTATCTGTAGCGGTAGCTGTTCCGTTGGCTGCGGGCGTGGTGTCGCCATCGCATTTGACAGTTTTATTGGATGGGCAGGAGATTGACGGGGCAACGTTATCCTGAACGACCACATAGGTGAGGCAGGAAGCTTCGTTTCCTGCGAAATCTCTGACGAAAAGCTTGACGGGATGCTGAGTGGAACCGTCTGCATCGTCGCATTCGAACGTAATGGTAGCCGCTGGCGGCAGAATGGTATCAAGCCTTTGAACCAGCATCAGATCTATCCCGCAGTTATCAAAACTGTTCTGGTTTACCTGTCCCGAGCCGATAGTTACAATTCCCCCTGATTGCAGGGAAACAGAGATACCGTTGGTACATACTGCGGTGGGCAGTGTACCATCCTTTACCACAATTGTAACCAGTTTTGTAGCAGAGTTACCGCACTTGTCTGTAGCTGTAAATGTAACCAGATGGGTACCCGTGCCATAAACACCTGTTATATTGGCTCCGAGTGCAGGAAGAAGGGAGTTAGTCACCACCAGTTCGGAATCGGGCACACAATCTGAAATATAATTGAGCATATTCAGTGTTACCAGTTCGTTACAGGTGGGTCGATTTGGTCCGGTAAAAACAACAAACGAGTCGGGTGAGGAGAATACGGGCGCCTGAGAGTCAACCACCGTTATAATCTGTGTGGAAGTACTCACGTTGCCCTCGGAATCCTGGGCCACCCAGTTGCGGGTGATGGTGTAGTTGTAATATCCGCAGAACTCGTTGGTGGCACTCCGGGTAGATGTTTCCACGGCCAATACTGGCGTTGCCCCTTCACAGGCGTCTGTTGAAGTCAGGGTAGCCTGGGCAGGGATAGCAGCGCAAGCCTGAATAGTGGTATCTGCAGGTGGAGCATCAATAACCGGAGCAGTAATATCCAGCACTGTAATGATAGACATACAGGTTGCCGTGTTATTGTTCTGGTCGGTTACTGCAAATACCGCGAAATTATTACCCAGGTTATTGCAGTTGAAATCCAGTGAAGACACGTAGGTATAGGGAGCAGACATACCCAGACGGTACGAGCGTGTGATATCACCGCAATCGTGCTGATCATAACTTCCGCCGTCCGACTCGGGTGCATCCACTGTAGCCTCTCCGTTGGCATCCAGATCAACTGTCAGTGACTGACATATTGCTACCGGTGCATAAGTGTCTATCTCGATGAAGACATTTTGAGGCTGTGTGGTGGTATTGTTCTGAGGATCAGTGTAAGACCATGTGATCACATAACTGCCGGCATTGAGTACATATCTCGGTGGTCCGCCGGGCAGAACCGGTGGCAGCGTCATCATTACAGGAACCGAAGGTGTACCGTAGATTGTTTCAAAGAAAACACCATTGCAGTCGGTGGCCGAAGGTGCATCCACTGTGTCTTTTCCGCAGAAACTGATAATCGGGGTGAGCGCGAGAATATCGGGTACCGGAGATTCTCCGTCAATCAGCGTTACGGTGAATGTGCAGGGGGCAGACGACAGGTTCTGTGCAAAGTTGTCTCTGGCGGTCAGAGAAACAGTAAAGGTATTACCAGGAATGACAGGTGTCGCACTGGATACCAGACTGCCAATAGCCGGCGTCTGGAGAATATTTACGCTGGACGGGCAGTTATCCGTTACTGCAGCCAGTGTTGTATAATTCGGTACCGTAGTGATATCGGTACAGCCGGATGTGATGGGAAGTTCCTGGTTGTTGGGACAAGCGATGGCTGGCGCCTGAGTGTCTTCAATAACCACGTTGAAAGAACAGGTTGAGGCATTGACGCCATCAGTTGCAGCGTAAGTAACCGTGGTTACACCCACAGGGAACTGCGCAAACACATTTTGCGAGGCTGGCGGCCATGAGTTGAACGGATTGGTAAAGTTCACGAACTGCTGAACTGAAGCATTGTTAATGCTCTCTGTCACTACAAAATTGCGGCAGTCGGTCACATCCAGCGGCGACGGGCGCGTCCAGGAGTACAACTGGGTACATGCATTGGTGGTATTGGGCAGCGTGTAAGTCTGTCCGCAACGGGCATACGTGAAGTTCGGAGGATAAATATCCGTGACCGTCACGGTGACAGTATGCTGAGCCACATTTCCGCACAGATCGGATACTCTCAGGGTCACTGTACTGACACCAATCGGGAATATGTTCGGTATCAGTCCGCTGACCGGGAGTGCCGTTCCGGGGGGAACATTGGCCAGGCCGGAGCCTGCCGGGTAGTCAATCCTGTATGTGATTGCCTTGAGGCCGCCACATTCATCGGCTACATTGGTGCCTGGTACGACAGCCGGAATCGGTGACGGAACAGTGCAGACAGTTGGCCCGGTTGTGTTCAGGGAGAAGCTGGTTGCCAGCGTCCAGACGGGCGGATTATTATCCAGCACCTCGATACTCTGGGTCTGTACTGTTGAGTTTGGCGGAGTAGCGTGATCCGCTACTGTCCAGGTACGGGTGATATACTTGTGATTCGGGCACTCCGGAGGAGATGGCAGGTATGTATCGGAATACGTTACCGTTGTCATCGCGTCGCAGTTATCGTATATGGCTGTCGGCGCACCGGTGTTGGATGGATCCAGCAGATTCGGGTTTGACGAGCAGTTGAGTGAAATATTTGCGGGTACGGTGAAGCAGGGTGCTGACAAATCGCGGATGTTGACAGCGGCATTGCAGGTGGAAGCGCCAGCACTGTCGGAAGCTCTGAGCGTGACAATTCGCGCGCCCGTGTGTGAGCAGTTAAAGGTGAAGTTGCTGGAAAATGCACCTCCGTCAACAGAAATCTGGTATTGTACATTGCCCGGACAGTTGTCGGTGGCATTACCCACTGCAGCAGCTGACAGAGCAACTGTTCCCGGATCTGAGGGCGGAACGCAGTCGGTAGGACTCAGTGTGAGGGATGCCGGCATCAGGTTGCAGAGCGCAACTGGAATTTGCGCGTCCACGACAGTCACCACTGAAGTACAGGATGATGTGTTGGCTCCGGCATCAGACACCGTGAGTGTAACCGTCTGCGGTGTTCCGACCTGACCGCAGTTAAAGCTGTAAGGGCCGGAAACAAAGGAGAAAAAGCAGTTATCAGAGGAGCCGTTATCAATATCTGAAGCCTGAAGTGTAGCGCTGCCCGCACCGTTCAGGGTAGCCGTTGTATTTTTGCAGCGTGCCACGGGGAACTGTGTATCGGTAACATTTACAACGAAAGAGCAAACCGACACATTGCCGGAAGCATCCCGCACCGAATATGACACCACATTGGGACCGAAGAAGAATATTGCTCCCGGATTGTGTGTATTTCCAAGACTTGTTACGGCAGAACAGTTATCGGTCCACACGGGCGGTGTCCAGGTGGCAGTTGTGCTGCAGCCACCGAGATTGGCCGGTTTGGTGATATTGGCCGGACAGTTTGCTGTTGTGGGACCAGTTTCATCCTCAACCGTTACCGTGAAGGTACAGGCGGTAAGGTTATTTGCGCGGTCAGTCAGGCGTAGCGTAACCGTATTGGTACCTGCACCAAAGGTCAGTCCACTCAGATCAATGACAGAGTTGACATTGTCGAACACACCAAGAGAAACGACAGCCCCTCCATTTACCTGATAGTCGGCATTAAGGCCACATGGATCGAAGGCATTGTCCCAGAATTCCATCTGCTGAGGCAGTGGCGGAACCGTAGCTGTTTTAGTGAAAACAAGTGATGGAACCGATGCAGTGCAGGCGGGTCCGGCGTTCACAACGAATGCAGGCGGGCAACCGATGGTTGGCGAAAGCAGGTCATTGACAAAAACACTGGCGACACAATCATCGGTATTACCCGCATTGTCTGTCACAGTGAGCGTCACATTTTGAGTGCCAACCGAGGTGCAATCGAAAGTGGACGGGAACACTTCAATTGAGCTGATTCCGCAGTTATCGGAGGAGCCGCCGTTAATCAGTCCTACCGGAACAGTTGCCACGCCGAGCTGGTCAATCTGAACCGGAGTTACTCCGCTAACGCACACAGCATCCGGCAATTCCGGCTCAATTACGTTTACAGTCACGGTAACCGGCGTAATATTTCCGTAAATATCCTCGAATTCATAGGTGATGACCGTTGTTCCAACCTGGAAATCGGCTGTAACAGGTGTGGTTTGGTGCAGGAAGTCATTCGCGTCGTAAGGGAAGGGAGTGACGCCACTGTTCTGGAAGAAGAGCGGGTCATCCTGGCAATCCAGGCCCGGGCAGTTGATACTCACTGTGGTATTTTCAGTGATTGCAACGAAAGCACTGCAGTCGGACGCAAAGTGGGTAATTACACTCGGACGATACCAGCTGACAGTACGCGAACAGGCACCCGGAGCAATGGTAACATCAATGACAGACTCAAAATCAACACTCGGAAGCGGAACCGGAGAAACGTCGGGTGGTGTTACGTCCTGAACCGTAACTGTGAAGAAACAGTCTACATAGTTGAAGGATTCATCAGACACACCCCACGTGATAGTGGTGGTTCCAATAGAAAATGTTGCTCCATCCAGCGTGTTCGAGAAATTATAGTCATTGGCCGCCGGAGCCAGAAGGAGGCAATTTTCAGTAACCGTTGCGTCGAAGTCGGAGCCTGATACTGTATACAGACAAGCGAAGGGATCTTCATCAACGGTAATATCGGCCGGACAAGTAATCACCGGCAGTTCAATGTCAAGCACTTCAATCTGTGTGGCACAGAAGCCGGAGTTACCTGCGGCATCAATAGCTGTTATACCTACAAATGAAATTCCGGGGGGAAAGTCGGCGCTTATATTGACATCCACGCCGTTGTCAGGAGTAATGATTGCACCGGAAAGCGAAAAGGCAGTCCACACTACATCAGCATTGCAGTTGTCAGTGGCTGTAGCAGCGAATGAAACGGGGGCCGTACACAAGCCGGGATCAGTATTTGCACCGATGAACGGAGGGCATGTAACAGAAGGGGCTTCTGTATCTTCTACTGTTACATCAAAAAAGACATAAACCGGATTTGGATCTATACCGGGTGTATAACCACTGTCTTCAATAATATACGTTACGGTTGTCAACCCGGCATTGAATGTCTCCACACCTGCATCATTGCCAGGCACAGGACTCAGGGCAGAACCTATCGTGGTAGCACCAGTCAGGTAATAGGAGATGCTGACATTGGCAGGACAGTTGTCCGTCCACTCACCGGCTGCCAGTACTGCAGGGTGCGATACCTTGGGAGCATAAACCAGGCCTATTCCGGGAATAGCGCTGGCTGTGCAGGAGGCAGGATCCATACCAACCGCCACCGGAAAGGGCGCAACGGCCTCCGGGCCGGTGTGATCTTCCACCTGCAGATTAAACAGTACCGCGGCACTCTCGGAAGTCGGATCATACTCTCCGCAAGGGAATGGATGCATCGGATCCGGATTGTCGCCATCATTAACAGCAGCCCATACGGAAATCATTGAATTGACGTGCGACTGATCAATTGTCACCACGCTGCCACCCGAGTTCGTTCCAAAGAAACAATCGGGCCAGGCACCGGTCCACGGGTAAGCCACTGTTTTGGCCTGATCTTCATACAGCCTGATTTTATAGTCATCCAGCGGATTACAGGGGGCTGTAGTCAGGATGAAACTGTTGGCAATGTTTGAATTGAAAACAGCTGTCCCGTTCACCTGATCAACCACAATCAACATATTGACAGGAGAAGGTGGAGAAGTAATGATCGGACACTGAGCATTTACACTTGCTGCCAGAAAGACCAGCAGGGAAGCCACAACCGGGAGGCGCATCGTGGAAACATTATTCATGGTTAACAAATTAGATGATGGGAAAAGGGAAAGGCGGTACCCTGAAGAGTATGGGTGGCTCTTCATCAATTTCTTCGATTCGGAAAAAAGTGATAATTGTGACAAGTTGTGTTTCGTTTGCGCGCGTAAACGCACGTTAAAAATATAAGCATGTCTGGTACAGGAAATCCAGCAAAACGAAACCAACCGTATAGCGGCGGCCTGATTATATCAGGTGTGCGAGCGCAAAAAAGGAGAATTGCGCGCAG
>CAIYFY010000407.1 GCA_903925535.1 uncultured Bacteroidota bacterium
CCGAAGGCCTGCTGCCAGTAATTGGTGACGGCCTCGGAAAGAGCAGTCTGGGCATTGAGCAAATCGGTGAGCGAGGCCACCCCCTCCTTGTACTGAAGCAGCAGTTTGTCTGTTATTTCCTGAGCCAGTGCCACATTGTCGCTCTGAGTACGAAGTGCCTGCAGTGCATTCACCAGTTGAGTTCGGGCCACGCTGTATTCGAGTCGCTTTCCGGCTGCGAGCTGTCTGCGGTCCTCATCAAGTTTTTGTTCTTCGATACGGAGTCCCATCGCCTTGTTATGTACGCGAAAGCCATCGAGTAATGGCATCTTGAGTTTTACACCTGCCGCGGCCATACCGTACCATTCTCTGTCCGGACTGAAGAAGTTGACATCCGGCTGAAAAGACTGGGCGGCAGCGGCGCCATACAAATGCACGGTAGGAAACGATTCGGCGTGAGCGGCTCTCCGCTGTATGCGTGTGAGTTCCATCTGATTGGCCAGGAGCCGGTATTCTGTAATAGTTTCCTCTTGCAGACGAATTCCCAGCCAGCGCAGGGAGTCTGCTGCGGGTTGCTCGCTGTCATTAACCAGATCCAGCGGTTCTTCATAAGGAATTCCACAATAGAACTGCAGTGTTTGCCTAAGGCCACCGATGGCTGCCAGCAAATTCTGGCGCTGGGTCTCCAGATTGGTACGTGCCACCCGTATTCGTTTCACATCCGTCGGGATAGCAAATCCGTTGGCCAGTTGTAACTCGGCCATACCGCGGAGTGCATCCAGTTTGTCAATATTCGCATTCACAGCCCGCAGCAACTGCTCCGTCTGAAGTGCCTGATAATAGACTGTTGCCGTATTGAATATCACTTCTTCGCGCGAACGCACCAGCATCAGATCGCTGATACCGCGGGTGACATCCAGTGCCGGCGATTGCCGCCTGGCAGCCTCATTCAGCAGCGGGTACTCAACCGTCATTATTCCAGACAGCTGAAAAGGCTGACCAAACTGGACAGGGAAGTAGGTATCGCGACCCCTGCCGAAAGGTTCGCCGGGCAGTATCTGTGTGGGAAGTAACGGATACCAGTCGAAATTAACCCCCATATTAACATCGGGCAACGCTCCGCTCCGGGCCTCCTTCACCTTTCGCTCCAGGGCCTGCCGATCCAGCTTGTTTTTTTTTATCTGGTTGTTGTTTGCCAGGGCCAGTTCCAGACTTTCATTCAGACTCAGCCGCTTGGGCACCGATTGCGCGGCAGCGAACTGCACGGCAAATATTGTAACAGACAGGAGGGAAATCAGACTTTTCATCTCGCTAAGGTACGTATATACTGTTTTCAGAATGACGCTTCTCTTTACGCGCCCGACAAATTTCATAATTTGTTTTCTTCTTTGGGTTATTTTTGCTGCACCACAAATAAATCAGCCATTAATTTTATTTCAAAACCAGATTTCAGACTATGTCACGCAGTAAAATTGCCGGTATAGGTTACTATGTACCCGAGAGGGTCGTAACCAATCAGGAATTATCCGGTATCATGGATACTTCCGACGAATGGATACAGGAAAGAACTGGTATCCGCGAACGCCGCTACGGAAAAAAACACGAGGAAACTACCTCCACCATGGGCGCAGCTGCCGCCCGGATTGCCTGCGAACGCGCCGGTATTGATCCCTCAGAAATTGATTTCATCGTTTTCGCTACCCTGAGCCCCGATTATTACTTCCCGGGTTGCGGAGTACTCCTCCAGCGGGAACTGGGTATCACCAAGAGCGAAGCAGGTGCACTCGATATAAGAAACCAGTGCAGCGGTTTTCTGTACGGACTGAGTATTGCCGACCAGTTTGTAAAAACCGGTATGTATAAAAATGTGCTTGTGGTGGGCTCCGAAATGCATTCCATGGGTCTCGACTTCAGCGACCGTGGCCGAAATGTGACAGTAATTTTCGGCGATGGTGCCGGTGCGGTGATCGTTCAACCCTCAGACAATCCTGAAAAAGGCATTCTCACCACCAAGTTGCATTCTGACGGAACCTATGCCGAAAAGCTGGCCTTCATCAATCCGGGAGCCCACGGCGGATACCACCTGACCAAAATGGGGGAGGAGTTCGACTACGGATATCCGCCTGCCGATACCTACGGGGAAATTTTCATCACGGAGAAAATGTTCAGGGATGGGCAGTACTACCCGAATATGGAAGGTCAGTTCGTATTCAAACTGGCAATCCAGAAGTTCCCCGAGGTTATTCACGAAGCACTGAAAGAAACCGGACTTCAGACTTCCGATATTTCCCTGCTCGTGCCACACCAGGCCAATCTGCGTATCAGTCAGATGGTACAGCGATCACTCGGATTGCGCGACGATCAGGTGTGGAACAATATTCAGAAATATGGAAACACCACAGCGGCTTCTGTGCCCATCGCGCTTTGCGAGGCGTGGGAGGCCGGCAAGGTCAAAGAGGGCGATCTCGTATGCCTCGCTGCATTTGGAAGTGGATTCACCTGGGGCAGCGCGCTCATCCGCTGGTAAACCTGTAACTCATAACTAAACCTTCTTTTCGTGTCAAACAAACTCAACCGCCGTACTTTCCTCCAGAATTCTGTGCTGGCAGGCGCTGCACTGGCAGTACCCGCAGCAGCCATTGAAAAACAAACCACAGGAGCACCGTTTATACTCAACGGCAAACCGAAGGACAAGCTTCGCCTCGGATTCATCGGTACGGGCCTCCGCGGACAGAGCCACGTAGAACTGGCTCTTATGCGTGCAGACTGTGAAGTCGTGGCGATCGCCGACCCCGACCCCAAAATGGTAGCAGATACGCTGAAAATGATTGAAGAAAAAGGTCGTAAAAAACCCGCCGTTTACGACAAAGGTCCGCACGACTACAAGAATCTGCTGGAAGACAAGTCTGTTCACGCGGTGGTCATTGCTTCTCCGTGGGAATGGCATACCGAGCAGGCTGTCGCGGCCATGCGCGCAGGCAAGTACGTGGGTACGGAGGTGTGCGGCGCTTTTTCTATTGATGAATGCTGGCAGCTGGTCAATGTGCACGAGGAAACCGGTGTCCCGCTCATGTTTCTCGAAAATGTATGCTACCGCCGCGATGTCATGGCCATTATGAATATGGTTCGCGAAGGTCTCTTCGGCGAATTGATTCACCTTGAGGGCGGATACCAGCACGATCTGCGGGCTGTAAAATTCAACGATGGTGCCACACCTTACGAATCAGGCGTGGATTTCGGAGAAAAGGGATTCAGCGAGGCGAAATGGAGAACCAAACACTCCATTCATCGCAATGGCGACCTGTACCCGACACACGGCGTTGGTCCGGTAGCCATGATGGCTGATATCAACAGGGGAAACCGTTTTGTTTCGCTCACATCAACGGCCAGCAAGGCACGTGGTCTGCACAATTATATAGTGGATCACCCAAAGGGCGGACCCAATCACCCCAATGCCAAAATTGAGTTCAAACTGGGAGATGTGGTTACAACCGTCATCAAATGTAACAACGGAGAAACCGTTCTGCTGTCACACGACACGGGACTGCCCCGCCCGTATTCTCTCGGATTCAGGGTTCAGGGTGAACGAGGCATCTGGATGGATGTCAACAAAAGCCTGCATATCGAAGGAAAAACCAAACCACACTCCTGGGAAGAAGCCAAAACATGGCTTGAAAAATACGACCATCCGCTCTGGAAACGCTACGGAAACGACGCTAAAACTGCAGGACACGGAGGAATGGACTTCTTCGTATTCCACCATTTTGTAGAATCGGCAAAGCGAAATGCACAGCCTGAAATTGATGTGTACGATGCCGCCACCTGGCTGGCCATCACTCCGCTTTCAGAAGCAAGTGTAGCCACGGGAAGCACACCTCAGTCGTTCCCCGATTTCACCCGCGGTCGCTGGACCGACAGAAAGCGCAATTTCGCGATGAATGACAAGTTTTAGTCTTTCCTGAACCAGCCTGAATAAAACAGGTAATTGTTGGCGATGCGCTGTATCTGCCCCTGAAATAGTTCGGGGGTTAATTCTTTCACGCGTTTGGCCGGCACGCCAGCATATACGCCGCCGGAGCGGCATACTGTATTCTCCAGAACAACAGCTCCGGCGGCGATCAGGCAGTTTTCCTCTACTACAGCCTGATCCATCACAATAGCCCCCATGCCAATCAGAACATTATCGTGCAGCGTGCAGCCGTGAACCAGCGCCCGGTGGCCAATACTAACATTATCTCCTATGGTAGTACCGCACTTCTGGTAAGTACCGTGAAGAATGGCACCATCCTGAATATTTACCTTGTTGCCAATCCGGATAAAATTGACATCGCCCCGCACAACAGCCTGAAACCATACAGAGCAGTCATTTCCCATCACTACATCTCCGATGATGGTGGCATTTTCAGCTAAAAAGCAGTTTTCTCCAAACTGAGGTGTCATTTCCCGGCAGGGAACAATCAGGGCCATGATGTTTTATTTTTTAATCAGGAAATATATGGTACCCGCCAGTATCGCTCCGACTGCGTTGGCAAGCATGTCATAGTACTCAAAGAAACGGTTGGGATAAAAGGTACCCTGCACCCACTCCATCAATGTTCCATATCCCGTACAAAAAAGTACTGCCCACAGAATTTGTATCAAACCGGGTTTATCCGATGTTCTGAGTATAAGCCAGCACAAAACTGCGTAGGCAGCTGCATGTGCCAGTTTGTCTGTAGTAATCAGTTTCACTTCGGGAAGAGGTACACCCGGTCCGGTAGAGAGCATGGTGATTATGACCAGCCAGATCAGGGCGGGAATAAATTTTACTGTTCGTTCCATTCTGATGTGCCGGATTTTTTTGATGAAGCACCGGCGGGTGTTTTGGTCGCAGCCGGTTTGGCCGAGCGCTTCATTTTGTAATAATGAAGTCCTGCGCCGAAGACCCAACCGGTTTTGCCCGATGCCGTGCGCACCTTCACCCAATAGTCGGTTACCTTTTCATCGCCCATATTAATCTCCTGCGACCAGTCCGTTTTCTGATTCAGAAAGGTGACTTGTTCATTCAGTTTCAACTGCTCTACAGATTCCCCCTTCAGACCCGGCTCCTTGCGGAGTTTCAGGCCGTCAATGGTAACGAACAAAGGTACGCCTGCTGCATCATCCGTAGTGGCAGTTGATGTTTTGGATGTAACCGGAGTCTGCTTTGTTTGTTCCGCCTGCGGCTCTTTCGGTTTGGATGCAGCGTCCTCCGACAACTTCCCGGGAACAGACTTGTCCTGCGAGGCAGATGAAACAGGGGCAGGTTCCGTGTCTTCCATTTCCCGAACCGTACGAGTGGCCTCCGAGCGCCGGTCGGTACAGGTTGAAATTCCCCATACAACTACACACCCGATGAATGTGAAAAAGATCAGAGTCTCTATACCTGGCAACTTCATAAAAAGGGTTTTATCAAGGTTAACGCAATTCGGCGGCAAAGTTATACCCTTGGCCACCCAGATTAATGTGTTTTTCGGGTATTTATTGGTAAAACATTAAAGTTACATAAAAGTATC